>NZ_JBSRRO010000005.1:0-76333 GCF_055140965.1 Malaciobacter sp. | reverse complement strand
GCCCATTTTTATACCTTACTTATAATTTATGGGTATTTTAGTTTAAAATAATTTAATTTATTATTAAAGGGGCTAGTTTTTTGGAAACTTATTTAATATATAACTTAAAATTAGCGTTTTATCAAAGTTTTCTTCTATTTGCAAATCTAAAGCATAATCTAGTATTTCTTTGAATTGCTTTGATGGTTTATATCCTAAATCAATCAAATCTCTTCCTAAAACTAAAGGTTTTAAAGCACTATTTTCAATATTTAACTCTTTTGCTTTATTTAATAACCAATTTATAGCTTTTGGGCATTTTTCTTTATCTTTTATATCTCTTCCTAAACAATCTGCAAGGCATATTAAACACAAATCTTCAATATTAACTTTTAAAGATAATCTTTTAACTGCTTTTAGTGATGAGTTTGCTAAGTACAATTGAAAAGGTACAAGATGTGATTTTACAAGTGGTGTTACTTTTTCTATTAATTTTTTTTCATTTGTAATTTTTGATAAAAAGCTAATAGTTGGTTCAATTCCTAAAGTTTCATGTTTATGTGAAGTAATTTTACCATCAATTAATTTTGTACAATATGGTTTTCCCAAGTCATGGCATAATATTGCATAAAAAAGATATAACTTTCTATTTTCATCTTCTATTTGCTCTTTTTTTAATATATTAGTCAGTTCATCAATAGTCATTAATGTATGAATCCAAACATCACCTTCTGGATGATACTGTTTATCTTGTACACATCCAACTAGTGCTTGTAATTCTTCAAAATGCTTTAAAATCCCTAGGTTTTTCATAAGTTCAAAACCAACTGATGGTTTATTTGATTTTAAAAATAGTTTTTTAAACTCTTCAAAAACTCTCTCTTTAGGAAGTTGTGTTAATTCATTGTTATCAACCATATTTTTGCACAAGTTAAAAGTAGATTCACTCATTTTTAATTCAAATCTTGCACAAAACTGTATTGCTCTATATACTCTTAAAGGATCTTCTACAAATGTTTTATCACTAATATGTCTTAAAACACCATCTTTTAAATCTTGTATTCCATTATTAGGATCTAGTAGTTTATCTTCAAAAAAGTCATATCCAATAGAGTTTATAGTAAAATCTCGTCTTAAACTGGCTTTTTTAAAGCTCATATGTTTATTGATTACAACTTCAAAGCCTTTATGACCATCTGCTACTTTTTTTTCTTGCCTTGCTAATGCAAAATCAAAATCATATCCATCAACATTTAAAGTTAAAACTCCAAACGATTTTCCCACAAGTTTCACACTTCCAAAAGAAGATAAAACTTCTTGAATATCTTCAAGTTTTTCTATATTAAATAACTCAACATCATAATCTTTACAAGGAATTTTCAATAAATTATCTCGAATGCAACCACCTACAAGAATAGGTTTGGCTCCTATTTCTTGTAGGGCATAAAGTATATCTTTTAGTATTTGAGGAAGTTTAGCTTTTATGTTTATATACATGAACATCAGTTTGTGGATAAGGAATAGAGATTCCTTCTTCATCAAATCTTGTTTTTACTTTTTCTGTTAAATCAAATTTAACACTCCAATAATCAGGTGTTTTAACCCAAGCTCTAACTACAAAGTTTACCGATGAATTAGCAAGTTCTGAAACTGCAACAGTATTTGCTTCATCCAATAAAACCTTATCATTTGATTTAATAATCTCATACAAAATCTCTTTTGCTTTTTTTATATCATCATCATAACCAATACCAACAACTAAATCAACTCTTCTTTTTTCATTTGCATTTACATTTGTAATAGTACTACTTGTAATTGCACCATTTGGCACTATTAATTTTTGGTTATCTGGTGTTTTTAAAATAGTATTAAAAATAGATATCTCTTCAACTGTACCACTAGAACCACCAGCTGTTACATAATCTCCAACCTTAAAAGGTCTAAATAAAATAATCATAACACCAGAAGCGAAGTTTCCTAGTGAATCTTTAAGTGCTAAACCAATTGCAAGACCAGCTGCACCCAAAATTGCAAAGAATGATGTAGTATCAATTCCTAATTGTTTCAATGCAGTTAAAGCAACTATTACCATCAAAGAATAATAAATAATATTCTTTAGAAATTTTATCAATGTTTCATCAATTCTATTTGTTTTTGTCAATAGTTTGATTGTAGCATCTGTTAATTTCCCTACAAGCCATTTACCAATAATAAAAATTACAATAGAAATAGCTATATTTAAAGCATATGTTCCAATTAAATCAGAAACCGATTGTACACTTCCTTGCATTTTATATCCTTATTTTATAATCTCTTTTAATTTAGATGTAACTTCTGTTAATAAAACTTCTGTTTTCTCTAAAGTTTTTCTATTTACAATTTCAACCATACCATCTTTTAATCTTTTTCCAACTACAACAGCATAAGGAAATCCAATAAGTTCAAAATCACTCATTTTAAATCCAAATCTTGCATTTTTTCTATCATCTAAAAGAGTTTCTATTCCCTCTTTTACTAGTTGATTATAGATATTTGTTCCAGCTTCTAACTCTTCATCTTTTTTTGCATTAGAAATAATAACATCAACCATAAATGGAGCTGTAGCTCTTGTCCAAATGCAACCTTTTTCATCATGATTTTGCTCAATTACTGCTGCAACTAATCTACTTACACCTATTCCATAACATCCCATAATAAATGGTTGAGCTTTTCCATTTGCATCTAAAAATGTTGCATTCATAGCGCTTGAATATTTTGTTCCAAGTTGAAAAATATGTCCAGCTTCTATTCCCTTAGTATGAGACAACTTTCCACCACAACATGCACATAAATCACCTTGTTTTACTTCAATTAAATCAGCAAATTCTAAATCAAATTTATTTAAATCAACACCAGTTAAATGGTAATCAACTTCATTTGCACCACAAACAATGTTATTTTCACCTTCTAATTCTCTATCAAAAAGTACTTTAATATCCTTAGGAAAATCAACAATTCCACAAAAACCAGCTATTAAATTTGCATTTTCTAAATCTTCTTGTATTGCATCCTCTATTTCAAGTGCACCAATAGCATTACAAGCTTTTGTTTCTTCAAGCTCATCTGTTCCTCTTACAAAAAATACAACAGTTTGAGTTTTATCTTCAAAGATAGCTTTTTTTATTACTGCTTTTATTGAATAGTATGGATCAACTTCTAAAAAGCTTGTTACTTCATCAATTGATTTTAGATTTGGTGTATGTACTTTTTTAATCTTTGTTGTTGCTAAAGGTTCTTTTTTTAATACTTTTCTAGTAGCTGCTTCAATATTTGCTCCATAATCACATGAATCACATACCACAATAGTATCTTCACCTGAATTTGCCAAAATCATAAACTCTTTTGAACCACTACCACCAATAGCTCCACTATCAGCTTCAACTACTCTAAACTCTAAGCCTAATCTTTCATAAACTTTTTTGTAAGTTTCTTCCATAAGATTAAACTCTCTTACTAAATCCTCTTGTGAATCATGGAAAGAGTAAGCATCTTTCATAAGAAATTCTCTACCTCTCATTAGACCAAATCTAGGTCTTGCTTCATCTCTAAATTTAGTATTTATTTGATAAAGATTAACTGGCAAATCTTTATATGAAGTAATTCTATTATTTACCATATCAACTAATGCTTCTTCATTTGTAGGTGATAATACATAACTTGCATTTTTTCTATCTTTAAATTTTAAAAGTTCAGAACCCATAGTATTTGCTCTACCAGACTCTTCCCATAAAGATGTTGGAGTAACAAATCCCATTTGTACTTCATTTGCACCTGCTTTATCCATCTCTTCTTTTACAATTGCTCTAATTTTCTCTAATACAATTTTTCCAAGTGGCATAAAGTTATAAATACCAGATCCTACTTGATTAATAAATCCACCTCTTACAAGATATTGGTGAGATGCTAAAGTTGCATCTTTTGGTGCTTCTTTAGTAGTTGGTATAAACATATTTGAAAACTTCATTAACTATTATCCTCTTTCATTTATTTTCAATGCGTGTTCGCATTTATATTTGTTTAACATATTTGAATCACTATTTAAATTAAACATTGATTGAACTGCTCCTAAAACAATATCACATTCCATATTTTTTGATAAATGTTTCATTTTTTTTGAAGGTTGATGCAAATACTCTGTTAAAACTGTTTTACATAGTTTTCTAATATTCTCTTCATCCTCTTTTTTAATAAAACCTTTTTTTATTGCATTATTGACTTTTTTATCAATAACCTCATCACCTTTTATATACAGATGTTTAATTACAGGTTCCACTTCTAATGTCTTTAACCAATCAAAAAACTCAACTGACATTTTACCTACAATTCCATATGCAGTTTTTGCTTGTTTTGCTTTTAACTCCATATTTGAATTTACAATAAATTGTAAATCATCTACTGAAAATATCTTTAAATTTGGTGATTCAATCTCATCAATATCTCTAGGCACTGCAATATCAAACCAAAATCTATCAAATTCACATTCAGTTACCATATCTTTTGTAATTATTGGATATGGTGCTCCTGTTGCTGTAAGTACTACTGGAATATGATTTAAAAGTTTTTTTAAGTTACTGTACTCTTCAACCTCAACATGAACTTCAAAAGTATTTGCTAAAATTTTTGCTTTTTTAATATCTCTACTTATAAGTGTAACTTCAAAACCTTTAGAAATTAAGTGCTTAACAGTTAATTCACTCATCTCACCTGCACCAATTACTAAAGCTTGAACTCCATCTTTGTTATCAACTACTTCTTTTGCTTTTAATACTGCTGTACTAGCAACTGATACAGATCCTGTACCTAAGCTTGTAGCAGTTCTAACTGCTGCTGCACATTTAAATGCATAGTGAAGTGCTCTTGGTAGATTTTGTTGACAGTAGCCTTTTGAAAGAGATAGTCTAAAAGCATCTTTTAATTGTCCTACAATTTGTGTTTCACCAATTACCAGTGAATCTAAAGCTGATGCAACTGAAAATAGATGGTGAATTGCACCCTCATTATCATAAACATCAGCTCTATCAAATAAATCATCATAATTTAATTGTGCATATTGTGCTAATCTTTGAATAATACATGATGTTGCATATGAAATATTTGATGTAGAGATAATAATTTCAACCCTATTACATGTAGATAATAAAATAGCCTCTTTAATTACAGCTTCACTATGTAATTGCTTTAAAAATCTATCTTTATTCTCTTCATTAGGAAAAGCTAGTTTTTCTCTTGTTTGAATATCTGTATTTTTATGTGAAAAACTTATTACTAAATAACTCATTATTAAAACTCTCTTTCTATCATAGCTTTCATAATCTGAACCAAGGAGTCATCTTTCTCATTTTCAACTGCTTTAATAGCTTCTAAACCTAAAGCTTTTGCTTGATTTATACTATCTTCTAAAGCTTTTGTATCTTTCATTTGCTTTTGTATCCACAAGCTATCTTCTTTTGATAACTCTTTTTTATAAAGTGCCTCTAATTTTGATTTTTCATCTATTCTTTGATGTAAAAGCAAATATGGAATAGTAACTTTTCCTTCTACAAAATCCAAAAGTGCAGGTTTTCCAAGAGTTTGTGAATCTTGTGTAATATCTAAAATATCATCAATCATTTGAAAAGCTAAACCTAGATTTTTTCCATATAAAGCAAATTTATCTTTATCTTTATTTACTAAAATAGCAGCAGCTTTTGCACTAGCTTCAATTAATGAAGCAGTTTTTTTATAAATCATATCTAGATATTTTTCATATGAAGTATTAAACTCTTTTGTCAAATCCACATCAAGCATCTCTCCAATACTTAAAAGAGTAACAGCACTTGAAACAGTAGTTGCAACTTCTGTTGGCATTTTCGACAATTCTGTAAAAGCTTTTGAGTATAAAACATCTCCAAACATAATAGCTGTTTTATCATCATACAAAGCATTTACAGAGGGCTTTCCTCTTCTTGTATCTGATTCATCAATTACATCATCATGTAAAAGTGAAGCAGCATGAATCATCTCAATAACTGCACAAAGTTTAATTGATTCTTCACTAGAACCTGCAATTTTAATTACAAGTTTACTTCTTAACATTTTTCCAGTTGATAATTTATCTAATAACTCTAAACATTTTTTATCATTGCACTCTTGCACAAAATTTTTTATTTGTGCTTTTACTTTTTCTAATTCTATCAATTCTAATACCTTATGAATCTAATCTTTGAATTACTTCGCCAGTAAATTCAATATATAAACTTTTTTTCATTTCATGAACATTATCACTATTATTTGAAGCATACTCATTTAGTAATTCATTTATATCAAAACTACTATCTTTATTTTCACTAAGAATTAACTCCATAATTGCATACTTTTCTATTATTTTATCTAATTCATCGTCTACTATTTGTGTATTCGCACTTCTTATTGCATCTAAAAACTTAGATTGAGGAGTACCTGCAAAGATATCATCTTCATCTTCAAATAACGCATCATATTTTGACATTAGTTGTCCTTTTTTAACCTTACTCTTACAGACTCAGCGTGAGCTGTAAGCCCTTCTGTATCTGCTAATATTGCACAAGCTTCACCTAACTCATCAATTGCTTGAGAAGAGAAGTTTATAATAGAAGACTTTTTCATAAAGTTTTCTACATTTAATGGGCTATAAAATTTAGCTGTACTTCCAGTAGGAAGGGTGTGATTTGGTCCAGCTATATAATCACCAATTGGTTCAGGAGTATTTTCACCTAAGAAAATAGCACCTGCATGTTTGATTTTTGAAAGAAGTTCAAATGGATTTGTAGTCATAACTTCTAAATGTTCAGGAGCTATTTTATTCATAAGATCACATGCCTCATCCATAGAACTTGCAATAATAATTGCACCCCTTTCATCAATAGATTTTCTTGCAATTTCACTTCTACTTAAAGTTTTTAAATAGTTATCAACTTCAATTGAAGTTTCTTTTGCAATATTTTCATCTGTTGTAATCATAATAGAACTTGCCATTTCATCATGCTCTGCTTGAGATAACAAATCTATTGCAAGATATTTTGGTTTTGCAGTACTATCACTTAAAATTCCAATTTCACTTGGTCCTGCAATCATATCAATATTAACCTCACCAAAAACCAACTTTTTAGCAGTTGCTACAAAAATATTACCAGGTCCAGTTATTACATCTACTTTAGGAATAGTTTCTGTTCCATATGCCATTGCTGCAATTGCACTAGCTCCTCCAACTTTAAATGCTTTTGAAATATTACAAATATAACAAGCCGCAAGTAATAATTCATTTACTTCGTTATTTGGTGTAGGAGTACAAACTACTATCTCTTCAACTCCTGCAACAATTGCAGGAATTGCATTCATAAGTAGGCTACTTGGATATGCTGCTTTTCCTCCTGGAATATAAAGTCCAGCTCTATCAACAGCAGTAACTTTTTGACCTAAAATTGTTCCATTTTTTTCAAAATCAATCCAAGACTTTGGTAACTGTTTTTCATGGTAAGCTTTAATTCTATCATAGGCTTTATGTAGTGCAGATTTTAAATTTTCATCTATATTTTCATAGGCTTTTTTCATATCATCTTTTGAAATCAAAAGCTCTTCATCACTTTTTGCTTCCCACTTATCAAACTTTTCAATATGTCTTTTTAAAGCACTATTTTTCTCTTCTACAATTTCTGTTATTATATTTGTTACTATTGATGAAACACCTTTTATATCAGTTTTAGCTCTTGCTAAAATTTCATCAAACTCTTGCTTAAAATTTTCATTTTGTGTACTAATAATTTTCATATTTCCCTCTATATGTTTTTAAGTATCTCATTTGTTATATCTATAATATCTTTATTTTCTACATTTACTGTAATATCTGCAATAGCTTCATACTCACTAACTCTAATATTGTAAAGTTTTTTAGCTTCTTCAAGATTTTGTAAAAGCGGTCTTTTTTTTAGCTTTTTTTGAGCATTTTCAGAATTTTTTATTCTAGTTATAATACCATCAAAACTTGATTGTAAATATATAACTTTTCCGATTTGTTTGATGTTTTTTTGTTTATAAAAGCCTCCACCAGTTGAAATGATAGTATTATCTTTTATATTATTTTCAAGCCATAAAGCACACTTCTTTTCCAAAGCTCTAAAATAGGCTTCCCCATTAGTTTCAAAAATCTTTTTAATTTTTTGGTTTTCCATGCTTTCTATCAAATCATCAGTATCTATAGCAAACATTGAAGAGTTTCTTACAAGGCTTCTTGCAATTGTGCCTTTACCTACTCCCATAAAACCTATAAGTATAATATTACTTTTATTCAACAAAACTTTCCTTATGATTTATAACAAGCTAATATTATATCCAAAATTAAGTAAAACTCAAAATGACTTAAATCAATATAGAAAATCATAATTGCTTAGGAATAGTTATTGTAAATTTTGCTCCTTTATGATACTTTTTATTAAAAATATAATTGCTATTTGAAACTTCTATTTTTCCATGAATATGTTCATGTATAATTTGATATGTCATATATAAACCAATACCTGTTCCATCACTTTTATGTTTTGTAGTAAAATATGGTTCAAAAATATTTTCTATGATATTTTCAGGAATACCTCCTGCATTATCTTTTATACTAATTACTACTTCTTTAGATTTTTCAACAACATCGATAAAAACATATTTATCTTCCATATCTTTTTCTTTAAAAGCATCATTTGCATTATTTAAGATGTTTAAAAGAGCTTGTGTTAATTCATTTTTATATGTTGTTAATTGTAAAGTTTTATCAATATTTTGTTCTATATTTATAAAATTTGTTTTAAAAATACTCTCTAATAAAACTAAATTTTGCTCAATCAATGAGTATACAAAAAAACTCTCTTTTGTCTTATCAGCTGCAAAAAAGTTTCTAAAATCATCAATAGTTGATGATAGATGTTGTGCAGTTATATTTAGCTTTTCTAAAAACTCAAGCGATTCTTTTTTGTTTTCTGTTTTTGTTTCTATTCTTAATTTTAAGCCTGTTGCAATTGTAGAGATAAGACTAAGTGGTTGTCTCCATTGATGGGCAATATTTCCTATCATTTCACCCATTGATGCAAGTTTTGATTGTTTAAATAAAAGTCTTTCTTTACTTTTTAATTCTGTTAAATCAACTATTGTAAAAAGTTTAACTCTTTGATTTTTCAAAGTAATATATCTATCTTTTACAAGGGCTGGAAATGTTGTACCATCTGTTCTTACAAACTCTATTTCATAAGAGTCAAGGTTTTTATTTAAAGACTCTTTTAATGTAACTATAAAATCATTATGAACATGATGATAAAGATTTTGCCCAATCACTTCTTCTTTATTTTTATATCCAAGAAGCTTATACCCTACTTTATTTATATCAATACAATTGTGATCTTGAAATACTAAAACCGCTTCCATAGTAGAATCAAGGAGCACTTCAAAATTTCTAATAGACTCTTTTAATGCTTCTTGAGTTAACTTTAACTCTTTATTTTTCTCTTCAAGTTTTTTTCTTTGTCTTTGTAGCTTTTGTTTATTATCAACTACTTCTTTATATCTATATGTAATAACTAAAATGATAATTGCAAAAAAAATGAATATTTTCCAAAAAGATGAATAATCAAAACCCTTTTCATAGTTAAAATTTATCCATTTTTTCAAGATTTCATTTTTTGATTGTGTATCTAACTTTTTAATTACTTTATCAAAAATTGAAAATAACTGTTTATCTTCATATCTAACACCAACTCCCAAGCTATATTTTTCATCAAACTTTCCTGCAATTTTCAACTGTGAAAAATACTCTTTTTGAATTTTATAACCAACAGTTGTAATACTATCAATAAAACCAAAAATCTCTTTTTTTGATAATTTTTCCAAGCCCTCATCAACAGAAGATACATATATAAATTTTTTATTAGGATATCTCTTTTTTAGTATTAAAGAATGCCTATAATCTTTAACAATTGCTAAGATTTTATCATTTGGCAAATCATCTAAACTATCAAAAAATCTCTCTTCAAATCTTGTAGCTATTACTAAAGGATAATCAAGATACGCCTGTGTAACATGCATAATCTTTTTTCTATTTTCACTCTTTGAAACACCAGACAAAATATCACATTTTTTATTTTTAAAAGCCTTTAAACTATCTTGCCAAGAGTTAGTTTTATATAATAAAATTGGCGTTTTTATTTGTTTTTCAAAATATTTTATATAATCAGCTATTATTCCTATATGCTTGTCATTTTCTATTTTTTCATAAGGCATCCAAGAGGGATCAACACACATTTTTATTGTTTTTTTATTATTTAAATAATGGATTTCATCATTGGTAAAACTATAATTTTTTGAGTATTTGCTAAAGGAAAAAACTATATCATTGATAGTTAAAGATTTATCAACTAAGTTTATACTTTTTGCTCTTTTTAATTCATCTTCAATAATTGTTTTTCTAACTTCTCCTAATTTATAAGCATCTAAAAGCATCACCTTTTCGATTTTATTTGCTTCATAAAATAAAGCTTCTTTACTTTTTTGTTTTGAGTATTTATTATAAATTATATCAATAATCTCTTTTTTATTTTTAAGAGCATACTCCCAACCTTTATTTGTAGCTTTTATAAAATCTTTTATTTTTGCAGGATTTTTTTGTACATAATCTAAAGAAGAGAATAGATTTCCCCCAAAACCATATATTTCATAATTTGATGGACTAATAATATTATAAGGGATTCTTTTTTTATTTAAATAATAAGTTTCATTTGTAATATAAGCTGAAAAAGCATCTGCATCTTTTGATATAAAAGCATCAATTGGATTAAAAGATGAGATAAGATTTATGTCATCTTTTTTAATATTAAACTTTTCAAAAACTCTTGATAAAGAAGAGTTTTCAAACTCAAATTCTGTCATATATATTTTTTTATCTTTTAAATCTGTAGGAGAGAATATATCTTGTTTTGTAATTAAAACTAAAGGAGATTTTTTTAAATAGTTTGCAAGTAAAATAATTGCTTGTTTTTTATCATATTTTGATAAAATAGAAGAATCATAAATTCCAAAAGTAGCTTTTTTACTCTTTACTTCTTCTACTACATTTATATCTTTACTTAACTCTTTTAATGTAACATCAAAACCTACATCTTTATAAAAACCTTTTTCAACTGCTGCAATATAACCTGCAAACTCAAACTGATACTTCCAATTTAATTGAATAGTTACTTTATTTGTTTCATTTGCTATTAAATAATTAAAAAATAGAAAAAATATAAGAATTATACACCTAAATATACTCAATTCATACCTTTAAAAAGTGTTACGAAATTATACCATTAATTATTAAAAGCTAACTTTCTTTTATATCGCTCAATCATAGAGTTATTTCCCAAAAGCCCACCTTGATGGATATAGAGTATTGTATATTTATTATTAAAATAGTTAGAATTAACAAGAGTTAAAAATCCAAGTGGGTCATAAAGTAAATCAAACTCTATATTTGTGCTACTTTTGAGTTCACTCCAAATTTCATAAAATTCATTGTAAAGTTTTCCAAAATGATAATTTTTTTCTGTTTTTAGAATAATAGGATGAAGAGTTTCATCTTTTTCCAATAAAAAAAACTGTTTTTTAAGATATTGCTCTTTTCCAACGCAAGGACAAGTTATTACTTTACAATCTAAATATTTTTGTAAAAATAGTGCAGTTGTTCCTGTTCCACTTGGTAAAGCTACAACTAAATTTTTAATACTATTTTTTATTTGCCAAGCTTTTATCTCATTGGCTAAAATTTCAACTCCAAAAGAAGCTTCTTTTTCTCTACCACCTTCTTGAATATATAAACTTTCTTCATCTAAACAATTTTTTGATATATATTCATGTAAACAAGGTTCATCTTTTTCTATAATTTTTGCACCATTTTCTAAAGCAGCTTTATAATTACCTTGAGGGTTTTGTTTTAAGTAGTTGGATATATGTTTTACATAAAACTCTAATTGCCAACCTTTTAACTTTGCTAAAACTGACATAGAGTAAAGTGAATTTGCTTGAGCAGAACCATAAGATACTATTTTTTTTACATCTTTAAAATCACTCTTTAAAAAATAGTAAAACTTTCTTGCTTTATTTCCTGAAAAATCACTATGAAGTAAATCATCTCTTTTAATATATATATTTTGTTGTCTAAATGTTACTTTATGTGTAGGTGAGTCTGTAAATTTCATAGGTGATTGTACCATTTATTAATATAATTTTTGTACAATAACAAAAAACATACAAAGGTATTTTATGAATTTAATAGAATATATAGATAAAGGTGGAATAATAGTTTATATTTTAATCTTTTTAAATATAATTGGATTTACTATTATCATCTGGAAATTCTTTACCCTTCCAAGAAAAAATGCGATGATTAATAAAATCAAATTAAGACTTGATGAAAAAAGTGATTTAAAAACACAAATAGAGTATGAAGTTCAAAAACTAGAAATTGGCTTAACATATATAAAAAATATCGCTTCAGTAGCTCCACTTTTAGGACTTTTAGGAACTGTATATGGAGTATTTAAAGCCTTTGAAACAATCACAGCACAAGGTTTAGGTGATCCAACACTATTTTCAAATGGTATATCAATTGCACTTATTACAACTATTGCGGGGCTAATAGTAGCAATTCCTCACCATATTGCATACAATCACTTTATTTCACAAATTGATGCAATTGAATTAAAAGCAAAAAAAGACTTAATTAGATGAAACGAAGAGAACCACTAGGAGCAGATTTAACACCAATAATTGATGTTGTGTTTATACTTCTTATATTTTTTATTGTTACATCTGTATTTAAAAAAGATGAATTAGCTTTGATTTTAGATTTGCCAAATTCACAAGCAAAAGAGTTAAAAGTAAATAAAGAACAGGTATTTATTGAATTAAGTGAAGATAAATTAGCAATAAAAGGCATTGAAGTATCATTTATATCATTAGAAGATAATTTAAAAGAAGTAAAAGATAAAGCAAAACCAATAGTTGTAAGAATTGATAAAAATGTGAAGTATGAAAGGGTAGTAAAAGTACTTGATTTACTACAAAAGTATGATTTAACTAATCTTGCATTAATAACACAAGAAGAATAAAACTAAGCAAAATTGCTTAGTTTTTATTTAATGCTTGAAGATCAGAAAATGCCACTTCAAGTCTTGCTATCATAGATTCTTGTCCAGCTCTTAGCCACTTTCTTGGGTCATAATAGCTCTTATTTGGTTTATCTTCTCCGTTTGGATTTCCAATTTGTGCTTGTAAATAGTCTTTATTTAAAGCTTCATATTTTCTAACACCATCCCAAAAAGACCATTGTGTATCAGTATCTATATTCATTTTGATTACACCATACTCAATTGCTTCTTTTATATCAGCAAGAGATGATCCAGAACCACCATGAAATACAAAATCCACTGGTTTTTTATCAGTATTATGTTTTTGCTCTATATATTTTTGAGAATTATTTAAAATATCAGGACGCAAAATAACATTTCCTGGTTTATATACACCATGAACATTACCAAATGATGCAGCTATTGTAAAGTTTTCTCCTACTTTACTTAATTGCTCATAAGCATAACAAACCTCTTCTGGTTGAGTATAAAGTAAAGCATTGTCAACATCAGTATTATCAACGCCATCTTCTTCTCCACCTGTAATTCCAAGCTCAATTTCAATCATCATATCAAGCTCATACATTATCTTAAAGTACTCTACACATGTAGAGATATTTTCTTCTAAGCTCTCTTCACTTAAATCAAGCATATGAGATGTATATAAAGGTTTACCTGTTTCTTTAAAATGCTCTTTTCCAGCTTCTAATAATCCATCAATCCAAGGTAAAAGTTTTCTAGCTGCATGGTCTGTATGTAATATTACAGGTATTCCATAAGCTTCTGCCATTTGATGAATATGCTTAGCTCCTGAAATACCACCTAAAATAGCAGCATTTGAAGTTTTTAAACCTTTACCAGCAAAATATTGTGCTCCACCATTTGAAAATTGAATAATAATTGGTGAATTAACTTTACTAGCAGCTTCTAAAACAGAATTTGCAGAATCTGTATTTACAACATTAACAGCAGGAATTGCGAAACTATTTTTTTTAGCGTAAGCAAAAAGTTTTTTTGCTTCGCTACCACTTAATACTCCAGGTTTTACCACATCAAGTACACCCACTTAACTCTCCTTACTTAATAACTATTTTAGCTTGTTTTTTTAATCTACTAGCTGTATCGCTAATTGATTTTCTAAATTTGTCTTGTAATAAAAACTCTTTGATTTTATCTTTTACTTCATCATAACTCATAGTTGAAGCAGGAGTTTTTGATTCTAAATAAATAACATGATATCCAAACTGACTTTTAACAGGAGTTTTAGAGTATTCTCCAGCTTTTAAAGCCTTTGCACCAGCACTAAATTCTGGAACCATTTTATTCTCTTGAAATTTACCTAAATATCCACCTTTTGAAGCAGTAGGTCCTTTTGACATTTCACCAGCAAGTTTAATAAATGTCTCTTTTTTATTTTTTGCTTTATTTAATTTTTCAATTACAGTTTTTGCATCTTTTTCTGTTTTTAATAGTATATGTCTTGCTTCTAAAGTAGCTGGTTTTTTGAACTTATCTTTATTTTTGTTAAAAAAATCTTTTTGCTCATTTTGTGTTACTTTAATATCTTTGAACTGATTTTGCATCCAAATCTCTAAAGCTAAGTCTTTTTTGATTTTTTCTAAAGCATCTTTGAAAGATTTATCTTTTTCAATTCCACTTTTAATAGCTTCATTTGTTAAAAGTTTTTTTTCAATAGCTTGTTCTAGCACTTTATCTTTTTTATCTTTTGGTAATACATCAAAATCAATATTTGGATTTCTTAATACTACTTCTAAATCATTTTTTGTGATTTTTTCCCCATTTACTGTAGCATAATAATCTGCTGCACTTAATGTGGCTGTACTTAAAACTAATGTAGCAATTACACTTGTTACAATCTTTCTCATAATCTTCCTTTTATTTAAATATTCGCTTATTCTATCTATATTTTATTAACAATTAGTTAATTCAAAAAATTAACAAATAAAGTCTTTATTATACCTAAATTAATATTATAAAAATTAGTCATTCACGAAAATTTCAATATTTAACTTAAAAAACCTTTAAATTTTTAAATTTTTATGGTACAATTCGCACAAAATTTAAACTTAACTTAAATTTAAGGAAATTATAACATGAGAATTTTAATTATTGAAGATGAAATTACATTAAATAGAACACTGCAAGAAGGTCTAACTGATTTTGGTTATCAAGTAGATGCTGCAGAAAACTATAAAGATGCAGAATATTTTATCGATATTAGAAATTATGATTTAGTATTAACTGACTGGATGTTACCAGATGGTGATGGTATTGAATTATGCAAAATCGTAAAAAATAGAAGTTCAAGAACTGCTGTTGTAATTATCTCAGCAAGAGATGATAAAGAGAGCGAAATAGAGGCATTAAAATCAGGAGCAGATGATTATATTAAAAAACCATTTGACTTTGATATCTTACTTGCTAGAATCGAAGCTAGATTAAGATTTGGTGGAACAAATGTAATAGAAATTGAAGATTTAGTTATCAACCCAGATGAAGAAAAAATTATCTATAATGATGAAGAGATTGAACTAAAAGGTAAACCTTTTGAAGTATTAACTCACCTTGCTAGACATAGAGATCAAATAGTTTCAAAAGAACAACTATTAGATGCAATTTGGGAAGAGCCTGAATTAGTTACTCCAAATGTTATTGAAGTTGCTATAAATCAAATTAGACAAAAAATGGATAAACCTTTAAATATTTCTACTATTGAAACTATTAGAAGAAGAGGATATAGATTCTGCTATCCAGAAGCACAAGACGAGATTGAATAATTTTTAAGGACTACACATGAACACGAAAAGCATTTATACTCAGTTTTATCAAAAACTAATACTTGCAACTTCGTTGTTCATAACTACTCTTTCTTTTATTTTTTATGGTTATACAAAAGCTACAATTTATGAAGAATTAAAAGAGAGTCTTGTTTCAGATGCACAACTTATTTACAAAGTAAGTAAAAGTAAAGATCCAAATAAAACAAACTTTAATATTATTACTCATACTGGGATTAGTGTTGATTTAGTAACTATTGATAATCTTTCAGAAATTAGTTTTGAAACATTTAAAGATGGTCAAGATCATTATGTTGAGCTACTATATCCATTTGATATAAAAAGTAAAAAATTTATTAAAATAGTAAAAAACATCAACTCTTCAAGGGAGATGTTAACAAAAATATTTAATAACTTACTATTTTTATCTCTTGGTGGATTAATTTTGATTATTTTATATGCGTTTACAGTATCAAAAACACTACTTAGACCAATTTTACAAATCAATAAAAAACTATCTAATATGAATGAGAATTATCTTACACAAATAAAAAAAGATTCTTTACCAATAGAGTTTCATCCACTTGCTGATTCAATAAACTCTTTAACAAATAGAATTGAAACTTATGTAAGATTTAAAAAAGAGTTGTTTATAGGTGCAGCACATGAACTTAAGACTCCCCTAGCAGTTATGAAATTAAAAAATGAAGTAACTTTGATGAAACCAAGAGAGCCTGAAAAGTATCAAGATACACTAAAATTAACTATAAAACAAATAGATGATATGAATAAAATGATAGGTTCAATTCTTGATATAGGAAGAGCTGAGGGTGCACAATTTGAAAAAGCAACTGAGATTGACTTAGTTCAATATATGCAAAGAAAAACAAATGATTATAGAATGCTAAGTGCACAAAAGAAAATCACTATAACATTTTATGCAAATGTAAACTATTATAATACTTTATTGCAAGTTACTTTACTTAATCAAATTATTCAAAATTTTGTCCAAAACGCAATAAAATTTACTCCTGAGGAGAAAACAATTGCAATAAGACTTGAAAAGAGTAAAGAGACTACAACAATAAGTGTTATTGATGAGGGAATAGGAATTGATGAAAAGATAGACTTATTCGCACCATTTAAAAGAGTAGGAAATGAACAAGGTGCTGGACTTGGATTATTTTTAGCAAAAAATGCAGCTGATGCAATGGGAGCTAAACTTTCACTTGAAAATAGAAAAGATGGAAAATCTGGTTGTGTTGCAAAGCTAATGCTTTACAACAACTTAGTTTGCAAGATATCTTAATATATAGCAGCGTGTTCGATTTTAGTACAATTATTTTGTACTACTTTCATGCCTGCTTTTTTTGCTTTTTTAGCTGCATCATTATTTACTAAGCCTAACTGTGTCCAAACAGTATCAACATCGCCTCTTTTAATAGCTTCATCAACTACTTTACCTATAACTTCTGGTTTTCTAAAAATATCTACCATATCAACTTTAAAAGGAATATCTCCTAAACTTCTATAAACTTTTTCACCCAAAATTTCATCTTCTTTAGGGTAAACAGGAACGATTTTAAAACCAACATTTTTTAAATATACTGCAACTTTATTGCTAGCTTTTGAGCTATCAGGAGAACAACCAATAATAGCAATAGTCTTAGTATTATCAAAAATCTCTTTTATCTCATCTTTATTTGAATTAATAGTTGCAAATTCACACTCCATTAGATATCCTTTTATAGTGATGTAAAATTACTCTCATAATATAATAATTTTGATAAAAAGTATAATAAGAAAAAAGATTAATATTTATTATTTTCATTTAAGTTTGATGATGTTAATGTCAAGTAATTCAATAAAAGGACTAATGAATGCTAAGAATAATATTTTCAGTTATAGCTTTTTGTACTCTTTTAAGTGCAAATCAAAATACTAAATTAGAAAATGCTCAAGTAAGTAATAAAGAAATTAAAAATTTTGCAAATGCATCAGTTAAACTCAATACTTTAAAAGTTTCTATTCAAAACAAAATGGATAAAAAATATAAAAAGACTGAACAGCCTTTGTCAAGTAAAGAAGTAGAAAGATACAATCAAGAGTTTATGAATAAAGCAAAAGTAGTTATTCAAGATAATAATCTTACAATAGAAAAATATAATTCACTTTCTCAATTATTTAAAAATGATAATAATTTTAAAGCAAGAGTACAGTCATTATTATTGAAAAAATAATGTTAAATTAAAATAAGGGCAAAAGATGAACATCCCTAACAATGCACAAAAGATTGAAGTTGAAAATAGTACAGTTGATTTTTTTTTATATGAAAAAAATAGTATCAAATATTACTATTTTGATACCTCATCTTGTGCAGCACCAGAACCTATGATAAATGCAATGGCAGGATTAAAGTTAATAAATGATTCTAAAAATAAACTAATCATGATAAATCATCAAATACCAGCTGGGTTATTTCCAAGAATAGAAAATAGTTTTGATTTTGAAATAGAAAGATTAGAAGAACAAAACAATGTTCTTATAACTTTTTCATACAAGCAAGACTCTTTAGCAGAAGTAGATTTTAATAACAACCAATGCTTAGGATAAACTATTTTAGTCTATTTTTTTATCTTAAATAGACTAAATAGTTTTGAAAGCTTTAAATAAAATCTATTTGCAAAGTTATTTTTGCTCTTTGAATTTAAATAATCTACAATTTCATAATTTCCAAAAATAGAAGCAAACATTATAGGTGTTGTTTTCATTCCATTATTTTCATAAATATTGGCATTTGCTTCCACTAAAAGTTTTACAATATCAAAGTAACCCTTAAAGCAAACTCCAGCTAGTGGAGTTTGCCCTCTATCATTTTTCTTATCAACTTTTGCATTAAAGTTAAGAATCATCTTTGCTGTTTCATAGTTTCCATTATATGAAGCTAGCATTAATAGTGTATTACCTTTTGAATCTGATAAATCAACAGGCATTTTAGCTTCTAACATAGCTTTTAAATCTTCTGTTTTTCCTTGTCTTGCATAATCTAAAGCAAGTAATTGAAGCTCTTCATATCTTTTTAATTCCTCAGCTGATATTTCCATTTTAAATTCCTAATGCTTTTTTTACTCCCATTTTATATGCTTCATCAATTTTAGCAAATAACTCTAATTGTCTATTAATTATCTCTAAAGGAACTCCATCCATGGCACGAGCTATATTTCCAAAAAGCTGTTCTTTTTCATTTTCACTCATCAGATTAAATAGTGCTCTTGGTTGAGAAAAATCATCATTTTCTTCTCTATGATCATATCTTTTAGCATAAGTATCTTCTATTTTTAAAGCTGGTTCTTCAAAAGCTTTATCCTCAACTGGTCCATCAAAGCTATTTGGTTCATAATATGCATCTGTTATATCTTTTTGATCATAATTCATAGCACCATCGGCATGATAAGTTTTAACATCAACTATTGGTCTATTTACAGGTAGCATTTCATAATGTGTACCTACTCTATATCTATGTGCATCTGGATAAGAAAAGATTCTAGCTTGAAGCATTTTATCAGGTGAAAAACCTATTCCAGGAACTATATTTGAAGGTGAGAAAGAGGCTTGTTCTACTTCATTGAAATAATTTTTTGGATTTTCATTTAGTGTAAGTTCTCCAACTTTTATCATTGGGTAATCACTATGTGGCCAAACTTTTGTTAAATCAAAAGGATTAAAAGAACATGCCAAAGCCTCTTCTTCTGTCATTATTTGAATTTCAAAACTCCACTTGGGATAATTTCCTTGTTCAATATTTTCAAATAAATCTCTTTGATTTGATTCTCTATCTTTTCCAACAATCTCTTCTGCTTGTTTATCTGTAATAGTTTCTATTCCTTGCATAGTTTTAAAGTGAAATTTAACCCAAAATCTTTCATTTTTTTCATTTATTAAACTATATGTATGAGAACCATATCCATTTATATGTCTATAAGATTTTGGTAAGCCTCTATTTGACATCAATATTGTTACTTGATGTAAGCTTTCTGGACTTAATGACCAAAAATCCCAAGCAGCGGTATTGCTTCTTAAATTTGTTTGTGGATGTCTTTTTTGAGTATGAATAAAATCTGGGAATTTATATGCATCTCTAATGAAAAAAACAGGTGTATTATTCCCTACTAAGTCCCAATTACCCTCTTTTGTATAAAACTTAAGGGCAAATCCTCTTACATCTCTTTCTGCATCAGCAGCACCTCTTTCACCTGCAACTGTAGAGAATCTAAGTAAAAGTTTTGTCTCTTCAGATTTTTGTAAAACCTTTGCTTTAGTATATTTTGAAATATCTTCTGTAATAACAAGCTTTCCATAAGCTGCACTACCATTTGCATGTACTACTCGTTCTGGAATTCTTTCTCTATTTTGATGTGCTAATTTTTCTATTAACTGATAATCTTGCATAAGTACAGGACCTCGTTCTCCTGCTGTTATTGAGTTTTGATTATCCGAGATTGGATTTCCTGCTGTTGTTGTCATAGTCTTTTTCATAAAATGCTCCTTTAGTAGAAAAGATTTCTCTTAATACTAAATTCTATTCTTATATTTGTTAAATGAAACTTAGCTATTTTTTACAATTAAATTATAATTATATAAAATAGTTTAAAACAAGCATAATAAAAAATACTGATAATAGAGTTTGCAAAGTAATAATAGATGACATTAATTTTATATTACCTCCAAGTTGTCTTGCCAAAATAAAAGATGAAGGTGCAGTTGGTAAAACAGCAAAAATTATAAGTATAGAGATCATAAACTCATCTAATTTGAAAAAATTAGCAATAACAAACATAATCAAAGGAGTTAAAATAAGTTTGGCTATATTTGTAATAGTTATCTCTTCTTTAGATGAAGTTATCTCTTTTATAACTAAACCAAAACCAACTGATAAAAGTCCAAGAGGAAGAGCAGCAGAACTTAAAATTTCTAATATTTTATCAAAACTTGAGAAAAGCTCAATTCCCATAAAATTTATAAATCCACCTAAAAAACATGCCACAATTAAAGGATTAGTAATAATTGATTTTACTAAATATAAAAATGTTAATTTACTATTATTTACATAAAGCGCAAAAATTGATATACAAATAATATTAATAAAAGGAATTACAAACATCATTAATATAGCAGCTAAAACCAATCCTTTATCACCAAAAACAGAATCAGCTAAAGCTAAAAATACATAAGTATTAAATCTAATTGAACCTTGAACTATTGAAGTAAAAGAGTCACCTTTAAAATTAAATATCTTATTTATTAAAATCAAGATTATTAAAACTAAAGATATAGTAAAAAGTGCAGTTAAAACAAAATTTACACTATTAATATCTTCAAATGATGCAGTTGCAAGTTTATAAATCAATAGTGATGGCATTAATATATAATAAGTTAACTTATCTGCATTTGGCCAAAACTCTACTGAGGGAAATTGTATCTTTTTTAAAAAGTAGCCAATCATAATCAAAGAAAAAATAGGAATAATCGCTGTAAAAATATGTATCATGTGCAACCTTTAACTTTACTTTATAAAAAGTTTCAATATAATTTAGTTGTACGAAACAATTTTGAAACTTTAAATTATAGATAAAAATTATAAGGCTAAGATTAAATGCTATTTAAATCTAAGAAGAAATATACTCTTTCTGATATCCAAAAACTTTTTTCTCAAATTCCAGTAATATTTATTTTATTACTTGCAATACTATCTTTAAGCATCTCTTATTTTCTTTTAGAAACAAAAAAAAATACAAAAATAGATTTACTTAAACAAAAAGCCTTTTTAAATTATGAGTTTAAAAAAAAGCAAGAACTAAATGAATTTAGAACAAAAGTAAAAGAGCAATTAAAAGAGATATTTTTGCATGAAGAGATTTTACTAAAAAAAGTTACTTATAAAGCAATAGGATATTTAGAATCAAACTCACTAAGCAAATTTCAGTTGTTAACTGATTATTTAAAAAAAATTGAAAAAGAAAATAATATCGAACTTGTTGTTTTTACAAAAGATAATTTAAATATTTTATATGGAAAAGAGTCTATTTATTATCTTAAAAAACTTATTTTTAATACAAATAAAATAGTACATGAAAATATCACTTTAAAATATATTTATTCACAAGGTCAAAACAATTTACAATATTGGAAAGATGATTTAAAAAAAACCGTAAGATTAAGTTTTTTTGATTATATAAATATAAATGGCTATGAGTATTATATTGGTTCTTTTTCCACAATTAACTCTATAAAAGAGATTACAAAAGAAGCAATAATAAATACAATAAAAAAAGAAAACTACAATATATGGTTTTATGATGTAATATTTCAAGATACTTACAACTTTTATGGAAAAAAAAAGTTTCATAAATCAAATACACTTTTAAAAAATAAAAATGATAATATCGCTTACAATATATTACAACACTATTTTATTGATAAAGAATATAGCAATTTATTTAATAATACATTTTTTTATGACAAATATAATTTTTTAATTGCATCCTCTTATAATACAAATGAAATAACAAAAGAGATTAAAGATAAAATAAAAAAAATAAAAAAAGAGTACAATAATCTATTTTTTCAAATCTTTACTTTAATTATTGCGACAACTTTACTTTTAATACTATTTACTTATGTTTTTTCAAATTTTATTAATACTATATTTAAAGAGTACAACGATAAACTTGAAAATAAAACACTCTCTTTAGAGCATTGGAAGAAAAGATTTGAATTAGCAATTATTGCTTCAAATGATGGTTTATGGGATATTGACTTTAAAACAAAGAAAATATATTTTTCAGATAAGTGGTTTGATATGTTTGGTTATAAAAAAGACGAAGTACAAACATTTTCAGATTGGTTTGCACTAATACATAATGAAGATAAAAAAAATGTAGAAAAACTTTTTAATAAAATTTTTGCAAAAGTTGATGATACTTTTATATGTGAATATAGACTTCAAACAAAAAATGAAGGTTTTAAATGGGTTTTAGCAAGAGGTAAAGCTTTTACTAATAATGCAGGCGAATTAGATAGAATGCTTATGATGTCTATGGATATTGACAAAAATAAAAGAATGAAAAAAGAGCTTTTAGATGTAGAGTATTTAGTTGAAGATGGGAAAATTGTTATTTTTAAACTTAATAATGATAAAGATTTAACAGTTAAATATATTTCAAATAGTATTAAAACTTTTGGATATACAAAAAAAGAGTTTGAATCAGAATCTATGAATTTTATGAGTTTAATTCATGAAGATGATAAAAATAAAATGCAAGTAGCAATTAATGCTGCTTTAAAAAATGATTTGCCAAACTTTACAGTTGAGTGTAGAATAAGAAACTTAGCAAATGAGATAAGATGGATTTCAAGTAGAGTAATCTTGATTAAAAATCATTCTGGAGAAATATCACATTTTTATGGTTATATAAATGATATTACTAAAATAAAACTAAGTGAAGAGGAGTTAAAGCTAAAAGTAGAAGATGAAGTTAAAAAAAATAGAGATAAAGATAGACTTTTAATTCAACAAAGTAAATTAGCTGCAATGGGAGAAATGCTTGGAAATATTGCTCATCAGTGGAGACAACCTTTAAATAATGTATCTTTAATTATTCAATTTTTAAGGGATAATTATCACAATAAATCAATTACAAAACCTCAACTTGAAAAATTTATAAATAAAGCAAATAAACACATAGAGTATATGAGTGAAACAATAGATGATTTTAAGAATTTTTATAAACCATCAAAGACGCAAACAAAGTTTTCTATAAAAGAGTCTATAAATACACTATTATATATGATAAAAAATCAATACTCAAATGATAATATAAAAATAGAAGTTGATTGTGAAGATATAATAATTACAGGTTATGAAAATGAATTGAAACAAGCTTTATTAAATATTTTAAATAATGCAAAAGATGCTTTACTTTTAAAAAAAGAGCAAGAAGAGTTTGAAGCATTAATTACTATTTTTGTTAAAAAAGTACAAAATAGTTTAGTAATAGAAATCTTTAATAATGGTGGTAATATAAAAGATGAAATAATTGATAAAATTTTTGAACCATATTTTACAACAAAGTTTGAACATCAAGGCACTGGTATAGGTCTTTATATGACAAAATCAATTATACAAACAAATATGAAAGGTAAAATTGAAGTAGAAAATATAAAAGATGGTGTGAAGTTTATAATCACACTAAATATTTAATTAATAGGATAAATTATGGACAAAATAACTACAAGAGTTTTATTAGTTGAGGATGAAGAGGATGCAAGAGAGATATTAAGCTTTTATCTTGATACAATTTTTGATGAAGTCCAAATTGCTTGTGATGGGCAAGAGGGTCTTAATATTTATAAAAAATATTATGATGAAAGAAAATCTTTTGACTTAGTTCTAACAGATATAAAAATGCCAAATAAAGATGGATTAACTATGGTAGAAGATATCACAAGACTAAACGATGAACAAAAATTTATTATTGTATCTGCATATAAAGATGAAGAGTACTTATTTAAATCAATAGGATTAAATATAATATCATATTTTGTCAAACCATTAGAAATAAAAACTGTAATGGAGATTTTAAAAAAAGTAAAATCAAAAGTTTTAGAAGACAAATCAAAAAATGAAAATTTAAGTGAAGTAGTTAATTTAAATAAAACTTACTCTTTTAATACAAAAACAAATCTATTATATAAAAAAGATGAATTAATCCATCTTTCTAAAAAAGAGACTCTTTTACTTAAAGCACTAATAACAAATATAAAGCAAATTAAAACAAAAGAGTTTCTAAAAAAATCCATATGGAATGATACAAATACATCAGATGCAACAATGAGAACTGTTATAAAAAGAGTAAAAGATAAGATATCTGATGATGATTTTATAAGTTCAATCAAAGGTCTTGGTTACATTATAGAGTAATAAAAGCCCAAAAATACATAAATTTGACACAAATTTTATAATTTGAAACAATTTTGAAACAATTTTGTTTCAAAATATGTTATACTTCTTTTGTAAAAATTAAAAGGAGAACAAAATGTCAAAATTGTCATTTTTTAAAAAGCTTTTTGTTTCATCTGCTATAACAACAGTTATGTTAACAAGTGCAAATGCAGCAAAAAATGAATCTAAATATGTAATTGCAACAGCAAGTACAGGTGGGACTTATTATCCAGTTGGTGTAGGAATTGCAACAATAGCTTCACTTAAATTAGCAAAAAGTAGTAATCTAACTTTTTCAGCAATAACATCAGCTGGTTCTGGTGAGAATATTGATATGCTTGAAAAAGGTGAAGTAAATTTCGCTATTTTACAAGGTCTTTTTGGTTCAATGGCTTGGCAAGGAAAAGCTAAATATAAAAATAATCCAAAGAAAAACTTAAGATCAATTTCTATGTTATGGCAAAATGTTGAACAATTTACTATAACAAAAGAGTTCGCAAAAACTGGAAATATCAATGATTTAAAAAACCTTTATGGTGAAAGATTTTCAATTGGTGGAAGAAGTTCAGGATCTAGAGTTTCAGCTGAAACAATTATGGAAGCTCTTGATATTGATTATAATAAAATGAATATACAATACTTAGGATATACTCCAAGTTCAACTGCTCTACAAGATGGTAAGATTGAGGGTATGAATACTCCATCTGGTCCTCCAACATCAGCAGTTACAAATGCTTTTGCTTCTATTGGAAATGATAAAATAAAAGTATTAGATTTTAATGAAAATGATCTAAAAAAAATACGAAACAACTATCCAGTATGGACTCCTTTTACTATTAAAGCAGGAACATACCCAGGACAAGATAAAGATATCAATACGATTGCTCAACCAAATTTACTAGTTGTTACAAAAGATACACCAGAAGAGACTGTATATCTTTTAACAAAAACAATTTATGAAAACCTACCATTTTTAAATAGTGTTCATAAATCTACTAAAGCTATGTCTTTAAATAAAGCCATAGAGGGTCTTCCTATGCCTTTACATCCAGGTGCAGCTAGATTTTATAAAGAAAAAGGAATTGATATTCCAAAAGATTTAATTTTAAAACAATAAAAATTTTACTTACCAAAAGAAGAATACTCTTCTTTTGGATATAAATTATATAAGTAATTATAAATTATTTATCTAGTTTATATATAAAAAAAGCAATAGGAAAACAAAATGATAAAAATTAAATATTTTAAAGAGATTACTTTCATTTACGCAATATTTATATCACTATTTCATTTTAGTGTAAATATTTGGGGAGGATTAAGTAATTTATGGTTTAACTCTGCACACTTTGCACTTTTAGCTTCTCTTGGTTTTTTAACTTATGAAGCAAGTAAAAACAAAAATGAAGTTTCAATTTTAAATTTACTTTTTGCAATATTGTCACTTTTAACATTTTTTTATATGATGTTTTTTGAAGAGAGTCTTTATGCTGTTGCCAATTCACAAATGAGAACAAGTGATATAATTGTAGCAAGTATGACTATTTTATTAGCAATTGAAATGGTTAGAAAATCAACAGGATATGTAATACCTGCAATAATCGTTTTTTGTATTGCATATATACTATTTTTGGGACAACAATTTGAGGGAGTTTTTGCATTTGGTGGTATGAGTGTAGAGAGATTTCTTTATAGAATGTTTTATACAAATGAGGGATTATTTGGACCAATTGCTACAATATCTTCAACTTATGTATTTATGTTTATTTTATTTGCTGCATTTTTATTAAAATCTGGTGCAGGTGATTTTATAGTAGATGTTGCAAATGCAGTTGCTGGTAAATATACAGGTGGAACTGGTCATGTTGCAGTTATCTCATCTGCTTTAATGGGAACTATTTCAGGTTCAGCTGTTGCAAATACTGTTTCAACGGGTTCTATTACTATTCCTATGATGCAAAAAGCAGGTTTTAAATCAAAATTTGCAGCAGCAGTTGAAGCAGCAGCTAGTACAGGTGGTCAAATTATGCCTCCAATTATGGGTGCTGGAGCATTTATTATGGCACAAATGACTCATATTCCATTTATTACTATTATTTCTGTTTCTATTTTACCAGCTATTTTATATTTTGCTTCAATAGCGTTTTATATTAATATTCATGCAAAAGAGAATAATATAAAAGGTGAAAGTAATAATGTAAAAATTTTACCTATTTTAAGAGAAGGTTTTCACTTTGTAATTCCTTTATCAACTCTAATTGGTTTATTAATTTATGGATTCACACCTACATATTCAGCAGGTATAGCAATAGTAACTATAGTTTTAGCCTCATATCTTACAAAAAATAAAAGAATGGGAATAAAAGATATATTAGAAGCTTTAGCATTAGGTAGTAAAAATATGATTGTAACTGGTGTTTTACTTATTGCTGTTGGAATTATAGTAGGTGTTATTAATATATCAGGAATAGGTATTACTTTTTCACAATTAATTATGCAATGGTCAGGTAATTCACTTTTTATTGCTATAGTTTTAATTGCTATTGCATCTTTAGTTTTAGGAATGGGCTTGCCTGTTACTGCATCATATGTTGTTTTATCAGTTTTATCTGCACCTGCTTTAGTAGGATTAATGCTAAGTCCAGAGATGGCAGCACTTGTAAATGCAGGAGTTCAACTTCCTGAAGTTACTATGTATTTATTATCTGCACATCTAATAATATTTTGGTTATCACAAGATTCAAATTTAACTCCTCCTGTATGTCTTGCTGCATTTGCAGCAGCTGCAATTGCTAAAACACCTCCAATGGCTACAGGTATGACATCATGGAAAGTTGGAAAAGGTATGTATATTATTCCATTGCTTTTTGCATTTACACCTTTAATTAATGGAACATGGATAGAAAGATTTGAGGTGTTTGGTTTTGCATTATTTGGAATTATGTCTTTTTCAATTGTAATGGAAGGATTTTGGGATAGAAAAATGAGTATATTAGAAAGAGCTGTGTTTGCAGTTGCAGCAATACTTTTATTAACTCCAGATACTATTTTTAATATGCAAAGTTATTTAGGAGTAGTTCAAAATACTCATATTGTTGGCTTTGGTATTTTTGCTGTGACAATTATAATGCATAAAGTATTATTTAAAGAAGAAAGCTCATATGCAAAAGCTAGTTAATTTAGAAGATATAGGATTTTAAAATGTATGATTACTTAATTATTGGTGCAGGTATTATAGGATTAAATATTGCAAAAAATTTAAAAGAAAGGTTTCCTTTTTCAAAAATATTAGTAATAGAAAAAGAGAGTGAAGTTGGAATGCATAGTTCAGGTAGAAACTCAGGAGTTTTACATGCAGGTTTTTATTACACTGCAAACTCATTAAAAGCTAAGTTTACAAAAGAGGGAAATGAAGCATTAAAAAAGTTTGTTAAACAAAGAGGTTTAAAAATAAATGAATGTAAAAAAGTGGTTGTGGCTACAAATGATAAAGAGCTTGAGGGCTTAGAAGAGCTTAAAAGAAGAGGTGATGCAAATAGTGTTGAACTTCAATGGCTAGATGAGCAAAGTTTAAATAAACTTTATCCTAATATTAAAACATATAAAAAAGCTTTACTATGTCCAAGTACAGCCACTGTAAATCCAAAAGAAGTTACAAAAGAGTTTGCAAAAGTTATTCAAGAATTAAAAGTAGAGCTAATCTTAGATTGTAAATATATCTCAAGTAGTTGCAATGTGGTATCCACAACAAAAGGAGATTTTCAAGCTATGAAAGTTATAAACTGCGCAGGTTTATATGCTGATACAATAGCAAAGGATTTTGGATTTTCAAAAGATTATGTGATTATTCCATTTAAAGGAATATATTTAAAGGATAAAAATAATAAGTCAAATTTAAAAACAAATATTTACCCTGTACCAAATCTAGCTAATCCTTTTTTAGGAGTACATTATACTTTAACAGTAGATAATGAAAGTAAAATTGGACCTACTGCTATTCCTGCATTTTGGAGAGAGAATTATAAAGGTTTTGATAACTTTAAGTTAAAAGAGTTTATTCAAATTTTATATTATGAATCAAAACTATTTATAAGTAATGCTTTTGGTTTTAGAAGTTTGGCTTTTAGTGAGATAAAAAAATATTCACTATCTCATCTAAAAAATCTAGCAATGACTCTTACAAATAAAAAGATGAAGCATGAGGGTTTTGATTCATGGTCAACTCCTGGAATTAGAGCACAATTATTAAATAAAAATACCTTAGAATTAGTACAAGATTTTGTAGTTGAATCAGATGAAAATTCAATACATGTACTAAATGCTGTTAGCCCTGCTTTTACATCATCAATTCCTTTTGCAAATTGGGTAGTTCAAGAGCACATATTAAAACAAACAAATAAAAAATAATTTTATACAATACCCATAACTAATGTTATAGGTATTGATATAATATTCTTTTAATATTATCTTTATAAAATTTTTATATTTTCTTCAAAAATTTGATTATCTATTTACAACTATTAGCATATAATAAAAAAAAGATGAAAAGGATATAAAATGCCATTTAGTAATTTAATCATGCTAAGTATATTATCAATTTTAACAATTATCTTATTAGTTAAACTACCAAAAGCTTAATATGAAAAGTTTACTTTTAAGATATAAAAAGTTTAATTATTTAATTAAAGCATTTATAATTTTATTTATAATAACGCTAATTAGTCATTTTTTAAAAGATTATCTTGATATTATAAATATAGCACTTATTCATACTATTCCAGTTGTAGTCGTTGCAATGCATGGAAATTTAAAATCAACACTACTAATTACTTTTTTTAGTGTAATATTTCTAAATTTCTTATATATTCCTCCTTTATATAGTTTCAATGTACATAATGAACTATATTTTTGGAGTTTTTTAATATTTGCAATTGTTGGATGGATTATAAATGTACAAGCAAAAAATCTTGATACTCAAAAAAGAGAGAATCAATTAAGAGAGAGTTTATTACATATTATTTCTCATGATTTAAGAACTCCCCTATCAACAATTCATGGAACAATAAATTTAATTTTATGTAATGAAAATTTAAGTGAAAAAAATAAAAAAAGCTTACTTGAAGATATAAATTATGCTTCATTAAGAATGCAAAGACTAATTACAAATTTACTTGATAGTACAAGATTATCAAATAAAAATATAGATTTAAAATTTGAATGGTGTGATTTTGAAGATATTTTAGGAGTTGCACTAGAAGAGTTTCCTCAAAAAAATATTGAAGAAAAATTGGATATAGAGATAGATGAGTTAGGCTTATATTGGGGAGATAATACTTTATTGACTCAATTAATTGTTAATTTATTAGATAATGCATTTAAATACTCAAAAGAGAATACAAAAATAAAACTTCAAGTAGTAAATTTTAAAGAGTATGCCTCAATTAAAATATTTAATAAATCTGAATTTATTGATACAAAAAAGATAAAGAATATATTTGATAAATTTTATAGAATCGAAGATACAAATGATATTTCAGGAAGTGGTATAGGTTTAGCAATATGCAAAAGTATTGTTAAACTTCATAATGGTGAAATAAAAGCATCACATGAAAATGATGGAATATTAATCGAAGTTGAATTACCTATTATTAAAAGGATAGATGTTAAATGAAAAAATTAATACATATTGTAGAAGATGATACTTCTGTTAAAAAATTATTAGAGATTACATTCAAAGAGTATGAATTTAATTATATCTCAAGTGAAAGCAAAAAAAATGCCATGCTAATGTTTTTAAGTCATAGTCCAAATCTTATGGTTGTTGATTTAGGTTTACCTGATGGTGATGGAAAGGATTTAATAAAACAAATAAGAGAAATATCTAAAATTCCTATTATTGTTCTAACTGCAAGACATGATGAAAAAGAGATTATATCTGCACTTGATGTTGGTGCGGATGATTATATTACAAAACCATTTTCTGTAAATGAGCTACTAGCAAGAATTAGAGCAACTTTAAGAAGAGATGTAAAAGATGAAGTGCTTTCTGATAAATTCACTTGTAATGAACTTGAACTAAATATTTCAACAAGAGATATTACTTTAAGAAATGAAAAACTGAAATTAACTCCAATTGAATATGAACTACTAAAATATTTTATTTTAAATGCAAATAAAACATTAACCCATAGACAAATTTTACATGAAGTGTGGGGAACTGGCTATCAAAATGAGATGCAATATTTAAGAACATATGTAAATACATTAAGAAAAAAAATTGAAAAAAATAGTACTAGACCTGAATATATAAAAACTGAATCAGGAATAGGTTATAGATTTGGTTTTACAAAGGAGTCTTAGGTGCATAAATATGTAAAAAGTATCTTTTTTGGATATGTGATAATTATAACTTTAGGTGCATGTTTACTTAGTTTGCCAATTTCTCATGTAAATGAGCTAACATTTATAGATGCACTTTTTACATCTGCTAGTGCTACATGCGTAACTGGATTAATTGTAACTAGCACATCAGAAAACTTTACATTTATAGGAGAATTAATCATAGTCATACTAATCCAATGTGGTGGAATTGGATATATGACCTTAGTTATTATTTTTTATCTATTTATAAAAAATAAATTAACAATTGATGAAAAAAGGGCTATGAAGCAATCACTTGATTTACCTGATTTGCATGTTGGAACTTTTGTAAAAAAAATATTAACTGTTGTTTTAATCATAGAATTGATTGGTGCAATAATTCTATTTTTTGAATTTTATCAAGATTATGAATTAAAAAATGCATTATGGTTTAGTATTTTTCATAGTATTAGTGCTTTTAATAATGCAGGTTTTTCACTATTTACAGATAGTATAATGGGCTATCAAAATAACATTGTTGTTTTATTTACTATTGGATTTCTTGTAATATTTGGTGGACTTGGTTATTTTGTACTTGTTGAAATATATGAAAATAGAAAAACATCTAAAAGATTCTCAATTCATACTAGAATTATGATTTATGGTACATTAATTTTAATCATATCAGGAATGATACTTTTTTTATCAATTGAGTGGACAAATCCTAATACTTTTGGAAATTTATCTTTTTATGAAAAGATAATAAATTCATTTTTCTTATCAATAAATTTTAGAACAAGTGGTTTTAATAGTATTGATATAGGCTCATTAAAAGACTCTTCTTTATTTTTCTCAACACTTTATATGATGATAGGTGCTGGACAAGGAAGTACAGCAGGAGGTATGAAAATCACTACAGTTGCTATATTAATTATAACAGTTATTTATATTCTAAAAGAGAGTAATCAGCAACCAAATATTTTTAAAAGAACAATTGATCAAAAACTTATAAATAAAGCTTTGGCAATAATAATGTGCTCATCATTTTTTGTCTTAATTGCTGTATTAATATTGATTGAAACTCAAAATTTACCATTTTTAAAAATACTATTTGAAGTGGTATCTGCCTTTGGAACAGTTGGAGTATCAACAGGAAATGGAGGGATTTTAAGTTTTTCCGAACAGTTTGACCCCTTAGGAAAAATAATAATTATTATACTTATGATAGCTGGAAGACTTGGAGTTTTTGCATTTGGATTAATATTAGTTGGAAAAGCAAAAATTAAACATTTTAAATACCCAAAAGGAAGGATTATAATATGAATACAATAGCAGTAATTGGATTAGGAAAATTTGGATTTTATATAGCAAAAAGTTTAGCAAGGTTAAATCACACTGTAATAGCAGTTGATAATGATGAAACAAAAGTTCAAGAAATAAGTGAATATGTAGATAATGCTTTTGTGATTGATAGTACAAATAAACAAGCTCTAGAAGAAGTTGGAATATATAATTTAGGTACAGTAATTGTAAGTATTGGTGAAAATATAGAAGCAAGTATTTTAACGGTGATGGCATTAAAAGATTTAAATAATCATAATATTATAGCAAAAGCAATTACTTCTATTCATGGCGAAATATTATCAAAAATCGGTGCTTTTAAAGTTATGTATCCAGAAAAAATAGCAGGAAGACTACTTGTAAAAAAATTAGTTCAAAATATTACTGTTGATGAAATAGATATTAGTAATAGTATTAAAATGATAAAGTTTCTTGCAAATAATAATGTAATATCAAAATCTATAGAACAGATTGAAAAAGAGTATAAAGGAACAAGAATCGTAGCATGCAAAACTAAAGGTGAATGGAATACCAAACCTGAGTTAAACTATATTATAAAGAAAACTGATTTAATTTTAATATTGGGAGAAAATAGTATCATTCAACCTATTTTTAAAGATTTATGCAATGAATGTTAGTATTTCATTGCATTTTTAATCAAATTGAACTAGTATCATTCCAAGAAAATATTTATCTTTATAAACTTCAATTTTATAAACTTTATTATCTTTGGAGATACTAAATCTTTTTTCTAATTTATCAAGAGTAATCTTAATATTATTCTCATTTACTATTTTATCTTTTGAAAAACCTATAACATTAACTCTATAATCATTATTTGCTTTTACTTTAAAATACTCTTTTACTTTGATTGTATCTGAAAAATTAATTTTTCTTTTTTCTCCATCAAACTCAATTAAAATGTTTTTTATTTCATTTTTATAATCAAATCTTTGAGGATGCAATTTTGCAACTGTTTTATTTCCAATTTTTAAATAATATATGCCATTTTTATAGATTTTTGCTCCTAATGGATGCTTAAAATCAAAGCTATTTTGAGTATCTTTTAAAGGAAAATAGTATAAATTTGGTTTGATATTATTTAAATCAAGTTTTATAACATCATTTATAGTTACATCCATAAAGTTATTTATAGCTGCATTAATCTCTTCTAAGTTATTCAAATCAAAATCTTTTTCATACTTTATACCCATAATATCCATAAAGCCTTCAATTGCTTTTAATTGATATTTTACTTTTAAAGTCAAATCAGTGATATTTTTACTTGTTTCAACAGCAAAAGCAGGTTTATTATTTTTAATAGCAAAGTAAGTTAAAGATAGTTGCATTTGTTCATCTTTTTCTTTTGTTTTTGTATTTTTAATATTAAAAGTGTGATAATCTTCTAAAAGTTCACTATTTATATTTTCACTAACTTTTTTAGCAAGTTTTGTAAGATTGAAATATCTATGTTCTTTTGTTAGAAGTTCTTGATCAATAATAAATGCTTGTCCCCAAGCACTTGGATTAAATATTGAGTTTTGCCAATCATGTCTATAAAAACCTCTTCCATCATGCAAATTCAATATTAAATCAATCTGTTCATCTTTGATGATTTTTTTGATTTTTATAATATCATTGTAGTCTTTATCATCTTTACTAACAAAATTAAATTTTCGGTTCATGTCACCATGAATCCCTCTTCTGTTTCTAATTAGGCTTTCAAAATTTAAATTAGGCACTACCCACAAAGAGCCTTTTTTTATCTTATAATTACTTACAAGTATTGAACTAGCAAAATAGCCACCTGGCTCATTACCATGTATTCCACCTATTACTAAAAGAGTATCACCTTTTTGTTTAGACTCTTTTTTATATAAATCAAAATCTAAATTAGAAACAGCAAGAGACACATTATAAAATAGAAAAAATAGAAAAATTACTCTTAACAAAAAAAGCCTTTATTAATCAATTTAATGAATTTAGCTTGTTTTGAATATAACTTCTAACTTGCTCATAATCAATTGTTTCTTTAAAATCTTCAAACTTTGCTCCACTTGCATTTACATGGCCGCCACCTTTTGCAAGTTTTTGAGCAATATATGATACATCTACCTTTCCATCTGCTCTAAAACTTGCATTTCCTTTTCTTCCAACATCAATAAAGAAATCATAATCAGGATTTGCCTTTAAAAAAGCATTTGCAGGAATAGAAATAGAACCTAAAGTATAAGTTAATAAGCCTTTGTGCTCTTTATAATAAACAGTTAAATTATCTTTTATTTTTTCTAAAGAAGAGACTAAATATTTTGCACTTAAATTATCTATTGTATCATCAACACCATTAGTATTTAAAAACTCTTTTTTAAGTTTATGAATATCATTGTCAAGTTGAATATTTGCATTCTCTTTAGTAATATATGTAGCTGCTTTTTTTAATAAGAAAATTCTAAACTCTCTATTTAAATCAGCAAATAAAACATTGTTAATCTCTCTTACACGACTTATCATGCTTAAAAGAACTTTTCCAAATTCAAAATTAAAAGTCTCATTATCTAACCAAATATCAATAGCATTTACACTATCAATTAAAGGCTTAATCCATTTATCATCATCTTTAAAACCACCATACTCTTGCGTTATATAATCATATGTTATTTTTGCAGCACATCTGTTTAAATCTAAAAAATACCAATCATAAGTGTTTGCACTTTTTTGTCCTGTTGCATGGTGGTCTAAAAGTTGTAGTTTTATATTAAAACCTTCTTCTTTTAGCTTATTTATATCTTTATGTAAATCTTTTGATTCTTGATATGTCAAATTCAAATCAGTTATTAAAAAAAATATCTCTTCACTTTTGTCAAGATTGTTTATTAATTCTAAAACTTTTTTTATACTAAGCTTTACTTCAAGCCCGTAATTTGCATTTAGAAAAACTCCATTTTTAAAAAACTCTTTTGTTAGCAATTGGCAAGAGAAACCATCTAAATCAGTATGGGATATATGAAATAATCTCATGAAGCTATGTCCTTAAGGGTTAAATCCTTCAAGAACACGTTTATTTTATTTTGTAAATTATTTAGTAAAGGCCAAATTGTACAAGTATTAGCAACATCTGATGGGCATGAATTTACAGATGGAGAACACTCAAATACAGAGGGAATTCTCTCTTCTGCTGCTGTTGTTATTTCTAATATTGTAAGTTTGTCATATGATTTTTTCAAAGCAAATCCACCATTTACACCTCTGTGGGATACTACAATATCTTGCTTTGCTAAGTTTTGCATTATCTTTGCTAAAAATGACTTAGAGATATTAAGCTCTTTTGATAAAACATCAACATTTTTTGGTTTGTCACTTCTTGCAATTGATATTAAAGACAGCAATGCATATTCGCTTTTTTTTGTTAATAACATACTTTTCCTAACTAATTTTTAATAAACATATTCTACTAGAAGTAAAATTAATATTAATTTTTTTTAAAAACTAAATTGTGTATTTATAAAAAATTTAAAAAAAAAGGTTGCAAGAAGACTTGCAACCTTTAAATATTTCAGTTTAAATAAACTTATTTAGCTCTAATTCCTAATTCTGCAACTACTGCTGCGAATCTATCGTGAGCTGTGTTTTTTAAATATTTTAAAAGTCTTTTTCTTTTACCAACCATTTTTAAAAGACCTAATCTTGATGAGTGATCTTGTTTGTTGATTTTTAAATGCTCAGTTAATACTCTAATTTGCTCTGTTAATAATGCAATTTGTACTTCTGAAGAACCTGTATCTTTATCATTTTTTTTGAACTTTGCAATAATACTTGCTTTTACGTCCTGATCTAAAGCCATAATTGACCTCCTAATAGGTATATAATCTCACTTAAAGAAATTTTAAATGGACGCGAATTATATTCAAACTATTATTAAAGCTAGTTTAAGTTATAATTAAAACTTCTTCAAAAATAAAATCCCTAATTCTTAAAAGGAAATTTATGTTAAATATCACCTATAAAAAAGAGATTGTTTATAAACTTTATATGCTTGTAGCCTTTGTTATTTTTGCACTTGTAATGTATCAAGGCTATATTCAAAGAGGGGGAGTTTATACCCTATTAATGTTTTTAGCATTTTTTTTAATGGCATTTCAAATAGCATCTATATTTTATGTTTTATTAGTTCAAAGAAGATTAGAGTTAAAAGTTGAAGATGATATTTTATCTTGGACAGTTTATGATAATAAAAAAGTATATAAAACAAATAGTATTAATATTAAAGATATTAAAGATACAAAAACAGAGATAAACTATCTTACTGGAAATATCTATTCAAATTTTACTGCTACTTTTACACTAAATGATGATAAAAAAGTTGTATTAAGTGATGGACTTTTATATGATTTTGGACTTGAAAAATCTGAAGAAATTGCTACTTTTTTACTAAAACACAACTTAGGGCATAAAGATGATATCAAATTTATAAAACTTATTGATGAATTAAATATTGATATTTCAAAAGAGCAAAAATTTGTTAAAAAAGATGAAAAGTCTTATATAATAGGTGTTATTTCAAAAAATAAAAAAGAGTTCTTAGCTTTGAGGCTACAAATAGAGTCTTTATATAAAGATTATAATGATGTACAAAAAAATACAAATAATGAATTTATAATAAAAAGTAATAAAATAAAAGATAGTTTTATTGCTCTTCGTTCAAATCCTATTGGCTATATGGTAGAGTTTTACAATGTAAATAAAAAACCTGAACTTAAAATGTTAAAAGAGTTTAAAGGTGTTACTATTAAAAATAAATTGGCAAATATAGTAAGAAACAAATAGTAAAAGTAAAACTTTTACTATTTATATAGGTTTCTCATCCTCCTGTTTCATAAAATGCTCTTGTTGAAGTTTCACTTCCATCTTCTTCTGACCATTTGTTTTTTTCAGGCTTTGTTCTTAAAACCTCTTTTAAAATATCAACTGCTTTATCAATATCATCATTTTGAACTGCATCTTTAATACTCATTGCATCTTCAAAATATAAACAAGGAATCAAAAATCCCTCAGCTGTTAATCTGATTCTATTACATGAAGCACAAAAATCATCTTTATGAGGTTCTATTATTCCAAATTGATAACCATCTTCTAACTCATAATATTGAGCAGGTGAGCTAGTATCTCTTGGAACCATTTTAAAATTATATTTTTTAGAAATTATATCTTTAATCTCTTTTGAGTCTAAACCTTTTGCGCTATCTTTTGCATAATGATTTTCCATAAACTCAATAAATCTTACTACATATCCTCTTTGTTTACAAAACTCTAAAACTTCTATAATTCCGTCATCATTTATTCCTTTTATAGGAACACAATTTACTTTGATTTTTAAACCTACTTCATCTGCTTTTTTTATTCCTTCTAAAACCTTTGCCAAAACATCTTTTTGAGCAATTTTCGCTGCTACATCTGGCTTTAAAGTATCAAGTGAAACATTGATTCTTTTTAGTCCAGCATCCTTTAGTTTTTGGGCAACTTTAGGCAATAAGTAAGCATTTGTTGTAAGTGCTAAATCTATATCACTTTTATAATCATATATCATTTTAATAAAGCTGTCTAAATCTTCTCTTAAAAGAGGTTCGCCACCTGTAATTCTAACTTTTTTTATACCCTCATCAATTGAAACTTTTATAAATTTAAATAAGTCTTCATATGAAAGTAAGTTCTCTTTTGGAACCCACGAAAAAGGTTTTTCAGGCATACAATATTGGCATCTAAAATTACATCTTTCAGTAACAGATACTCTTAAATAATCAACAACTCTATTATGTCCATCTATTAACATAATTTTCTCACTTTTTTTAAAAAATTTCAAAAGCTTAATATAAAAAAGCTTAATTCTAGAAAAATTTTAACTATAAATTGTTATAAGTTCTTCTTGATTTATAGTTTTATTTTTCATATCAATTAGACTTTTGTCTTTATAATTTCTAAGCACTCTTGATAAAGTCTCAGGTGTTATATTAAGCATTTGAGCAATTAGAATATTTTTTGTATTAAAAAAATCTTCTTGATTCTCAACTATATATTTTGCAACTCTTTGATGAGTATCTAAAACTAACTGTGAAGAGATGATTCTTTCTAAATTTTTTATCTTTTTTATAAGTGAAGATTGTATTTTTAATATCAAATCTTCATTTGAATAGATAATTTTTCTAAATTTTTCAAAATCAATCCTTAAAACTTCACACTCACTATATGCAACAGCGCTTGCTGGATAAGGTATCTTTTCAAAATTACTTAATTCTGCAATAAGTTCATTATCATAAAAATACTTCATAACAATCTCTTTATTGTTACTTGTACTTTTATAAAGTTTAACTACACCTTTTATTAATAAATGCAAATATTTTGATTCATCACCTTCATAAAAAATGATATTATCTTTTACATAATTACTTTTAACAGAAATATTTTCTATTTGTTTAATCGTCTTTTCATCTAAATCTTTAAATAAATAAAGCTCTTTTAAATTCATTACCATCCTTAATTCAATCGCTGCCAAGCTTCATCTAAAGAGTTAACTCTTTTTGAAAAGAGTAAATATAATGCAATATTAAACTTACTTAGCTTTATAATCTCTTCATCAGGATTATTAATTATATTTTTAGTCTCTTCTAAAGATATATGTTCATATTTTCTATCATAATTAATACCATAATCTTTTAAATTAAAGCTTGTTTCAACTATTTTTTCATCTATTTTTTGCCAATACTTACCATCTGAAAAGACCTCAGGACTTCCCTCAGCTCCTTTTACGACGCTTATATTTTCAAAATAGTCTTTAAAAACTTCAATATATTTTTTCACATATGGTTTATGAAAAGCTGTAGTTACTGCATATTCACTTTTTGCAACTCCTAAGAGTTTTTCTACTGTATTAAAAACAGTTCTAAGTCCTAATTCATGTCTTAATGAAGTTAAATCACTTAATGGTTTTAAATAGTTTTCTCTATTAAAAGTATATATATTATCTCCTAAATCATACTCTAAAACCAAATCTTTTGTACACATTCCAAGTTTTGCTGGTTGTAATTTATCTGTTGAAATTACTAAATTTAAAGGTTTCACATCACTGTTTTTTTCATAAAACTGTTTTAATATATCTTTAAATAAAGGAAATAAAAAAGGATTTCTTACTCTTCCATCAAATGAATAACCAAGCTCAATTGAGTCTTTTACTTCATAAAATTTCATAAAATTTCTCAATGCTTTTACACAAGCTTTTAGTTCATCATCACTTTCAAGTTTTACTCTAAAGCCTACTAAAAATGCTCCTATTTGCGCATCATTTGCCTCTTTATTTAAGATTTTTGTTATTGCATCTATAAGCTCATCTTCTTGTAAATCTCTATTTCCCTTAAAACCTGTTCCAACAGCTTTTATATATTTTTTAAAACTCAATTTCTAACCTTATTAATGAATATTGTAATATAATTAATCAAATTTTATAATAGGATAATATAGAATTGCTTAAATAAAAAAATTACAAAAGGATATTATTGTTATTAGAAGATATTATAAAAAATATTAACTTTTTTGAAGAACTAAATGAAGAACAAGTAAATACATTAGCTAGCTTTTCAAATGTATCTACTTATCCTAAAAATTCAATTTTATATTATGAAACTGAAATAAATAACAAACTTATGTTTTTAGTAGATGGTTTAATAAAAATATATAAAGTTGATAAATTCGGAAATGAGATTTTTTTATATCACATACACAAAAATAGTATGATATCAGAACTATCTTCATTAAATAGCAATGAAATACAATGTTTTTCAAATGCTGAGTTTACCCAAGATTCAACTATTTTAGTTGTTGATTATGAAAAGTTTAAAGAAAACTTTTTGGATAAAAATATTTTAACTTCAAAACTAATTGAAGTTTTATTAAAAAAAAGTCAACAATTTCAATGTATTATAAATAGAGAATTAGTATTTGATGCAACAGCTAAAGTTGCATTTATGTTAACTCAAGATTTAGATATGTTTAATCAATTAAAAAGGCAAGAAGTATCATTTATGCTACATATTCAGCCAGAAACTCTATCAAGAGTTTTAAAAAGATTAAGTAGAAATAAAACAATAAGTATCCAAAATAGTAAAGTAGAGATTTTAAATAAAGAAGAACTTGTATCAATATTCAAAGGAATTGGTGTATGAAGAAAACAGCAACAATAAGTAATAAAATCAAAACAATTGGTTTATTATTTGTTATTTTAATGTCAAGTGTTATAGCAACAACAATATATTTAAATGCAAAAAATCAAAAAGATGCTCTAATAATAAATATTGCAGGTAAACAAAGAATGTTAACTCAAAAAATATCAAAAAATATATTTTATCTTTATCACAATAATCAACATAGTTTTTCAAAACTTGATAATGCAACTCAAGAGTTTATATATAATCTAAACTCACTAAAAAATGGAAATCATTTAATCAAAATAGAACCTGCACCAACAACTGCTATTTCAAATCAAATATCAAAAGTAGAGATTTTATGGTTTAATTTTTATGAAAATATAAAAGATATAAAAAAGTTATTGCAAAATAGAAATGAAAAAAATGAAAAAACATTAAAAATTTTAGTTGATACTGTTTATGCTACTAATAATAATTTATTAAATGAAGTTGATAAAATAGTTAGTTTATATACAACATATTCAGAAAGAAAGACAACTTTTATTAACTATTTTCAATACCTTTTTGCATTAATAATTATACTTTTAATTATATATAGTTATTTTCAATTAAAAAGTATGGAAGAGAATGCTAAAAAGTTTTTAGAACTTTCTAAAAACATAAAAGAGGGTAAATTAAATGAACCAATTGATTTAATACACTTTGAAGCAGAAAAAGAGATAGTTGAAGCAACAGATACACTTAATTGCTTCATAAATAAAATAAATGCAGCAATGGCTTATTCAGATAATGCTTCAAAAAAATTAGAAGATTTGACAAATGAATTTGATGAAATCCTTGATGAATTAAGTGAATCAAGAGATTTATCAAGCCAATTATATAAAAGCGAAGATATGGTTATTGAATCACAAGAGAATTTATTAAACTTTACTCACAAATTAGAGGAGCTTAAAAAAGAGCTAAACTCTTTATCAAAAAATTGTAATAAATCAGAATAATCTATTGTTTAAAATTCTGAATATATTTTTGGGCCTTTTGTCTTAAAAGGTCCATTCTTTTTTTTCCCTTTGGCAAACTTGTTCTTAGATCTTTCATCTGTTTTAAAAAAGAATCAATATCATTAGGAATTAACTTTTCAATGTATTTTTTAAACTCTTTTGCAAATGCTGGTGCACTTCCCATTGTTGATACACATACTACTAAATTATCTTTTTTTATATATGAGGGCAAAATAAAATCACAATACTCTTCAAAATCTGAAAAATTACACATGATTTTCTTATCTTTTGTTTCTTTATAAATATCTTTTTGTAGTTGTAAGTCATCAACTGCCACAATTAATATATCAATTTTTTCTAAATATTTACTATTGTAATTATCTTGTAAATAACTTAAGTTATATTTATCTATTGTATTTTTAAACTCAAAATTTATTTTGGAAGAAACAATCACAATATCATTAGCAAACTCTAATAGTGAAAGGACCTTTCTATGAGCCACTTCACCTCCTCCAACTACTAATGTTTTTTTATTTTTTATATTTAAAAATATTGGTAAATAGTTCAAATCATTCGCCTTAAGTGTTTTTTTTATTCTACTTTGTTTTGTGTTAAAAAGTAGTTTCAAAAAAATTAAAACCCGACAAGAATTATCTTAATTTAAACTTATATTATTTGACTAAGGTCAATTATTATATTTAAAATAAGTGATACAATTCTTATGAAACAAAATTTTAAAGGAGATAAGATGTCGCTTTCAAGAAGAGATTTTCTTAGAAGTTCAGCCGCAGCTTCTGCAGCAGCAGCAGTTGGTATGAGTATGCCAACAGAAGTTCAAGCAGCAGCAAATAAGCTAGAGGGTGACTGGAGATGGGACAAAGCAGCTTGTCGTTTCTGTGGTACTGGTTGTGGTATTATGCTTGCTACGAAAAATGGAAAAATTGTTGCAGTAAAAGGTGATCCAGCAGCACCTGTAAATAGAGGATTAAATTGTATTAAAGGTTATTTTAATGCAAAAATCATGTATGGTGCAGATAGATTAAAACAACCTTTACTAAGAGTTAATGCAAAAGGTGAATTTGACAAAAATGGAAAGTTTGCTCCTATTTCTTGGGAAAGAGCTTTTGATGAAATGGAATTTCATATTAAAAAAGCACTTAAAGAGTCTGGACCTGAGGGCGTTGGTGTATTTGCTTCTGGACAATATACAGTTATGGAAGGTTATGCAGCTCAAAAAATGATGAAAGCTGGATTTAGAAGTAATGCAATTGATCCAAATGCAAGACACTGTATGGCATCAGCTGTTGTTGGTTTTTACCAAACTTTTGGTATTGATGAACCATCTGGATGTTATGATGACATTGAACTTACTGATACTGTTGTATCTTGGGGTTCAAATATGGCAGAGATGCACCCTATTTTATGGTCAAGGGTAACAGATAGAAAATTATCTGATCCTAATAATGTAAAAGTTATTAACCTTTCAACTTATAGACACAGAACTTCAGATTTAGCAGACATCGAAATTATCTTTAAACCAAACTCTGATTTAGCTTTATGGAACTATATAGCAAGAGAGATTGTATATAATCACCCTGAATCAATTGATTGGGATTTTGTAAAAGAGCATATTGTATTTGCGGCAAGTCCTGTAAATATGGGTTATGGTATGAGAAGATCTGATGAAAAAGCCATCAAAGAAGGTAAATATACAGATAAAGAGATGGAAACTATTTCTAAAGAGATGTCAAAAATAGTTTCAGAAGATGAAGCTCCTGCACTAGCACCTTATGGATATAAAGCTGGAGACAATATGATAAATAAACCAGCTGGATTAAAACACTGGGAAATCTCTTTTGAAGAGTATAAAAAATTCCTAGATCCATATGATGCTGATTATGTTACTAAAGTTTCAAAAGGAAATCCTGATGAAACAGATGAAGATTTTAAGAAAAAAATCAAAGAGTTAGCTAATTTATATATTCAAAAAAATAGAAAAGTAGTATCATTTTGGACTATGGGTATGAACCAACATACAAGAGGAACTTGGGTAAATACTTTAGCATATAATGTTCACTTTTTATTAAATAAACAAGCAAAACCAGGTTCTGGTGCATTTAGTTTAACAGGTCAACCAAGTGCTTGTGGAACTGCAAGAGAAGTTGGAACTTTCTGTCATAGACTACCTGCTGACATGATGGTAAAAGTTAAAAAGCATAGAGATATTTGTGAAAAAGCTTGGAAAATTCCAAGTGAAACTTTGAATCCTGTTGGAAACCAACATATTATGAAAATTCACAGAGATATTGAAGATGGTGTTGTTAAGTTTGCATGGGTAAATGTTTGTAACCCATATCAAGATACAGCAAGTGCTAGTCATTGGATAAAAGCAGCAAGAGAGATGGATAACTTTATTGTTTGTTCTGATGGATATCCAGGTATTTCTGCAAAAGTATCTGATTTAATTTTACCAACTGCTATGATTTATGAAAAATGGGGAGCATATGGTAATGCAGAAAGAAGAACACAACACTGGAGACAACAAGTATTACCAATTGGTGATTCAATGTCAGATACTTGGCAATGGGTTGAATTATCAAAAAGATTTACTATAAAAGATCTATGGGGTGAATATACATTAAGAAATGGTAAAAAACTACCAAGTGTTATTTCAAAAGCTAAAGCTATGGGATATGATGAAAATACATCTATGTATGAAATTTTATTTGCAAATGAAAAAGCAAAATCTTATAAATTAGATAAAAATGATCCAATTCAAGCAGGTTTTGATAACTCTGAAGGATATGGAGATAGCAGAAATGTTGTTGGTAGTGATGGTGAAGTATTTAAAGGTTATGGATTCTTTATTCAAAAATATCTATTTGAAGAGTATGCAGACTTTGGTAGAGGTCACGCACATGATTTAGCTGATTTTGATACTTATCATAAAGTAAGAGGATTAAAATGGCCAGTTGTTGATGGTAAAGAAACACAATGGAGATTTAATACTAAATACGATCCTTATGCTAAAAAATATGGAAAAGCTGGAACAGATTTTGCATTTTATGGAAAACTAGCAAAAGCTTTAGCACAAGGTGATTTAAATGGTATTACAGATAAAAATAAAAAATCTTTAAAAAATAAAGCAAAAATCTTTGCAAGACCTTATATGGATTCACCTGAAATGCCAGATGAACAATATCCAGTATGGTTAAGTACAGGTAGAGTACTTGAACATTGGCACTCTGGAACTATGACAATGAGGGTTCCTGAATTATACAGAGCAGTACCAGAAGCACTTTGTTATATGCATCCAGCTGATGCTAAAAAATATGATGTAAAACAAGGTGAACTTTGTTGGGTTGAAAGTAGAAGAGGAAAAGTTAAAGCAAGAGTTGAAACAAGAGGAAGAAACAGACCTTCAAGAGGACTTGTATTTGTACCTTGGTTTGATGAAAAAGTATTTATTAATAAAGTTTGTGCTGATTATACTTGTCCACAGTCAAAACAAACAGACTTTAAAAAATGTGCTGTAAAAATTTATAAAGCATAATTAGTTGAAGTTGAGTTGATAATGATAGAAAATGCAAATTTAATGAGCAATTTTTACTTGTGTCATGGAAATTCATTATCAATTAAAATTATCAATTCAAAAAGGGAGTATTGTTTTGAGCAATAACATTCCAAAAAAAGATCAAAAGATGAATAGAAGAGAGTTTTTTCTAAATGGTGCAAGAGCCTTAGGGCTTACTGCACTTGGTGGTTTAGTATGGAGTGCATATGTTGATGAAGTATCAGCATCATCTCTTTTACTAAGACCTCCAGCAGCACTTAATGAAAAAGATTTTCTTAAAACATGTATTAAATGTGGGATGTGTGTTGAAGCATGTCCTTATGATACATTACAATTAGCAAAGCCAGGAGATAACATGCCTTTGGGAACACCATATTTTATTCCTAGAGATATTCCATGTTATATGTGTCCTGATATACCATGTGTACCTGTATGTCCAACAGATGCATTAAATGAGAAACTAGTAACAACAAATAACAAGCTTGATATTAATAAAGCTTCAATGGGTGTTGCTGTGATTGATGATAATAGTTGCATAGCTTTTTGGGGTATTCAATGTGATGCATGTTATAGAGCATGTCCGCTTTTAGGTGAAGCAATTACTATTGAATATACAAAAAATGAAAGAACAGGAAAACACGCTTTTTTAAAACCAGTTGTTCATGCAGATGTATGTACTGGATGTGGTTTATGTGAAAAAGCATGTGTTACTCAAAAAGCAGCAATTTTTGTATTGCCAAATGAGGTTGCAAAAGGAAAAGCTGGAGATTATTACATCAAAGGCTGGGATAAAAATGATGAAAAAAGATTAGAAAAAGCAACAAGCAAAACCACTACTACAAAAATTAGTGAAAGAAAAGCAGTTGACTCTTTAAATGATATAGGAGGACTTTTAGATGATTAATTTAATTAAAAAAAGTAAATTCCTAATAGCAAGAAGAGTTACTCAATTTACTATTATGTTTTTGTATATTGCAGCTAATGTTTGGGGTTTTAATTTCCTAATGGGAAATCTTAGTTCATCAAAACTTTTAGACACAGTTCCTTTAAGTGATCCTTATGCAGTACTTCAAATGTTTACAGCTGGTGCAGTAATAGCAAGTGATGTTTTAATAGGCGCTATTATTATATTTGTATTTTATATGTTTATTGGTGGAAGAGCATTTTGTTCTTGGGTTTGTCCTGTAAATATAATTACTGATTTAAGTAACTATATTAGAAGAAAATTTGGATTTAATAAAATCTTAAAAAGACAACCTGCAACAAGAAACATAAGATATTATGTATTAGTTTTAAGTTTGATACTCTCATTTTTTATGGGATATGCAGCATTTGAATTAATCTCACCTGTATCAATGATACACAGAGGTTTAATATTTGGACTAGGATTTGGCTGGGCAGCTATTGTAATTATATTTTTATTTGATCTATTTGTATTAAAAAATGGCTGGTGTGGTCATGTATGTCCAATTGGAGGGTTTTACTCACTTATTGGAAGATTTAGTTTAATAAGAGTTCATCACAATCATGAAAACTGTACTGCATGTATGAAATGCAAAGAGGTTTGTCCTGAATCACAAGTACTATTTATGGTAACAAAAGATTCAATTCCTGTAACATCAGGAGAGTGTACAAACTGCGGTAGATGTGTAGAAGTGTGTGATGATGAGGCTCTTAACTTTTCAATAAAAAATTTAAAAAAGGAAACAAAATGAAGTTAACTAGTATAACTTTAGGTATTGCAACAGCAGCTGTATTATTTGCTGCTGGATGTGCAACAAGCCAAAAAACTGTTAGTGAAGAGTCGTTAGGTTTAAGAAAAACTGACATTTATACAGAAAAATCAACAATAGCAGATAAAACAAAATATTCGACTTCTCCTGCTGGAACAGGGATATTGTATGAAAGATCATTTGAAAATGCTCCACCAATGATTCCACATGATATAGAGGGTATGTTACCAATTACTATAAATAATAATGCTTGTACAACTTGCCATACTCCAGGAATTGCAGAATCTATGAATGCAACACCAATTCCAAAGTCTCATTTTACAGATTTTAGACCAGTGACAAAGCTTCTAAAAGATGGTAAAATTGAAAAAGATGGAAAAGTATATACAAATACGAGTGATTTAAAATTGGCTGATTATAAAAAATTAAACACATTAGCTGGAGCAAGATTTAATTGTAGCCAATGTCATGCACCTCAATCAAAAGGTCAATTAGTTGAAAATACTTTTAAACCTGATTTTAGATCAAAAGGTGCAAACAAAGCATCTAATTTAATTGATACTATGAATGAGGGTGTTAAATAAATATTAAAATAGAAGATTTTCTCTTCTATTTTAAAAGGTAAAACATGAAAAGAAGAGAATTTTTTAACTCAATAACATCAAAAATTAAAAAAGAAGAAAAAAAACATATAATAAGACCACCTTATTATAAAGACAAAGATCTTTTTTTTAAAGAGTGTATAAATTGTGAGGGCTTTTGTGTTCTAGCTTGTGAAGAGAATATCATATTAATAAATGAAGACAAAACACCAATAATTGATTTTTCAAATGGTGGTTGTACTTATTGTGATGAGTGTGCAAATGCTTGTCCAAGTGAAGTATTAAGTATAGAAAATAAAAAAAATATTGATGTAAATATATCAATAAATATATTAAAATGCCTCTCTTGGAATCAAACAATGTGTTTTTCATGTAAAGATCCTTGTTTAGATGATGCAATAGATTTTATTGCTATGTTTAGACCTGAAATAAATAGTAATTGTACTTCTTGTGGTTTTTGCATTAAGTACTGTCCTGTTGATGCAATTGAAATAGGAGCATAAATGAAAACTTTCAAAATAGTATTATTAGTAGTTTTTTCTGTACTTAGTTTACAAGCTAATATAAATATACTCAAAGCAACAAACTCTTTTACTACAAGTGGTGGTGTTACAGATATGCTTATTAAAAAGCAAAAACTATATGTAGCAACTACAAATAGCACCATTGATATTTTTGATATTAAAACAAAAGAAAAAATCAAACAAATTACTATTCCTAAAATTAAAGATTTTATAGGAGATACTATTAATGCTAAAATTTATAGTGTTGATGTAATTGATAATAAAATATTAATACTTTCACAAGGAAATAAAGGTGGAAGAAATATCTTTATTTATGAAAATGAAAAATTACACACTATTATTAGTGATAAAAAAAGACTTTTTATAGCAAAAGCTAAATTTCTTTCAAAAGATAAGATTCTTTACTCACTTTTAAGTAATCAACTATTTTTATATGATTTAAAAAACAAAAAAATTATTTATGAAAGACAAGCTTCTCAATCAAGATTTTCTGATTTTTCTTTAAATGATGATAAATCAAAAATAATAATAGCAGATGAAAGTGGTGTACTACACGAATATAAAACATCAAATGGTAAGTTTATCAAAGATTATAAATACCAAAACTTAGATAATGTTTATCAAGTAGATTGGAAAAAAGATAAAATAATAACAGCAGGACAAGATAGAAGAAGTGTAGTTTATAATGCAATAAATAAAAATGCTTATTATAAAGAAACAGACTTTTTAATATATAGTTGTGCCTTAAGTCCTAGTTCAAACTTAGCAGGATTTGCAAGTGATGAGTTCAATAATGTAACAATATTTAATACTTTAACAAAAGCAGAATTATATAAACTAACAGGAAATAAAATGATTATTACAAATATAGTTTTTTTAAATGAAAATGAAATATTTGTATCAAGTGATGATAGTAAAATAAACTATTATAAATTAGAAAATAAAGGATTTTAAATGAACATTTCAAGTATTGTTGTACAAACATTACCAAAATATTTAGATGAAGTTGTACAAAATTTAAAAGATTGTAAAGCATGTGAATATCACATACATGATGAACTTGGAAGAATTATTATTACAATTGAGGGCAAAAATGTTGAAGAAGAACTTGAGAACTTAAGAGTAATTGAAAACATTCCCCATGTAATTAGTGCAGATATGCAAATGGCTTATAGTGAAGAAGAGTTAAATGAACATATGGAAGTTTTAGAAAACTCTGATGTTGTTCCAAGTATGCTAAATGATGAAACAATAAAAGCTGAAGATATTGTTTATAATGGTGATTTAAAAAAGAAAAATGTTCAAGGATTTGCCAAACATTTTGATAAAATAGGAAAATAAAATGGAATATAAGCAAAGTGAATTTCTAATTGAAACAATTGTTCCAAAAGATGAATTAATAGTTTCAAGAACTGATTTAAAAGGTAATATCACTTATGCCAATGATACTTTTGCACAAATTAGTGGTTATGAAGTAGATGAACTTATAGGAAAACCTCACAATTGTGTAAGACATCCTGATATGCCTAAAAAAGTTTTTGAAGAGTTATGGAGTAGCTTAGAAAAAAATCACTCATGGAGTGGAGTTATAAAAAACTTACGAAAAGATAAGGGCTTTTATTGGGTTCATGCTCAAATAAATGTTGTAAAAAAAGATGGTAAAATTGTAGAGTATAAATCAATTAGAACACCAATATCTTTTAAAGACAAAGTAAAATATCAAAAATTATATGACAATATAAAAAAAGAAAACAACGAAAAAATAAGAGTTGTTTCATATATTTAAAAACTACACAATATTTTCACACTAATATAGTAAAATTACATATGAAAAAATTGATTTTTTTTAAAGTAATTTTACTTTGTTTATCTCTAAATCTTTATGCTTCATCAACAAATATCAAAAATGCCCATGCAATAGGAATTTTTGATGAAAATGGTAATGGTGAAAATATACAACATACAAGAAAAACAAAGGCTGATTATAATGGTACTTGTTTTACAAAAGTTGTTGTAATTGGAGAGTTTTATCATACAAAACCAGAAGTTTATATAGGTAATTCAAGAGGTTATTTTCAAAAATCAAAATCTATTTACAATAAAAGAAAAGTCAAAATTGGTGAAGTATTAACATATCAACACTTTAATGTTTCAAGTGGATATATAAATGTAAAAATTGATAATAAAACTTATGATTTTAAAGTTTTTGTAAAATAAATTTTTTTTATAAATTAATTTCATTGCTTTAAAGCTAAATTTAATTTTTATATTTAAGAAATTTGTAAATTTACAAACAAACTTCTTATAATCTAAGCCAACAAGCAAAACATAAGATAATATAATAATACTGCCTTTGAAAATACCATTTTATCGATATTTATAAAAAATAGATCATTTTAACATAAATATTTTACTCATAATTTCCTATTATTATTTCTGAATGAATATTCACTTAAATTGCAATTTCTTGATTTACATCAAGAAAGTTATCTTAAATTAGTTTTATAATTTTAGGGTAACTTAAAGGATTTAGGATGGAAAAGAACAAAAAAATTGTTGTTTATGGAACAGTTTTAAGTCTTCTTATTGCCGCTTCGCTTTTTGTTTACACAGTATATGCATCTAACATGTTGTCATATTTATCAAGTGATGCAAAGGCCTGTATTAATTGTCATACAATGAATTCAGCCTATGCAACTTGGCAAAGAAGTTCACATAGAAATGTGGCAAAATGTGTTGATTGCCATTTACCTGTTGGTGATGTTGTAGCTAAATACAAATCAAAAGCAATAGATGGATGGAATCATTCAGTTGCGTTCACATTAAACACTTATGAGAATAATATTCAAATAAGTGATGATGGAGCAAGCCGTGTACAAGCTAACTGTATTCGATGTCATGCAAGCGAAAGTGCGACATTGAAGCTAAACGCTGACAAATATCATAGCGGTGAGGACGGAAGTCTAGAAACTGGTCGGAAATGTTGGGAGTGTCACAAATATGTGCCACATGGTAAAGTTCGTAGTTTAATATCTACTCCATATAATCTTGGAGTTAAAGAAAAAATGAAATAGAGGTAAGTTGTCATGAAAAAATACAAAATCCTTCTTGCTATTTCTTTAATAGCAATTGGACTAATGTCTGTTTTAGTTGCATCAATTAATGAAAAAAAAGAAGAACAAAAACAGATTAATAGTGTTCCGCAAATGGAAAAAAGATGGGAAACAAAAAACGAAGAGTTTAGAAAGTACTATCCAAGACAGTTTGATTCTTGGAAACAAACTAAAAACTCTGATGATATTCACGATATGTTAAAAGAGTATCCTGAGCTTGTTGTATTGTGGGCTGGTTATGGATTTGCAAAAGATTATAATGCTCCAAGAGGACATTTTTATGCAATTGAAGATAACAGAAATACATTAAGAACAGGTGCACCAGTTGATGAAAAAACAGGACCAATGCCAACTGCATGTTGGACTTGTAAATCACCAGATGTTCCAAGATTGATGGATGAACAAGGTGAAGAAGAGTACTTTACAGGTAAATGGGCAAAATATGGTTCTGAGGTTATAAATCCAATTGGATGTATGGATTGTCACAACCCTAAAACAATGGAGTTACAAGTAAATAGAAAGTATCTTGATAGAGGATTAGCAAGTGAAGGTACATTACAAATGAAAGATGCTACTCAACAAGAAATGAGAACATTAGTTTGTGCTCAATGTCACGTAGAGTACTATTTTGATAAGAAAAAAACAGCTAGTGGTAAAAAAGCTGCAGTTGTTACATTACCATGGAAAAATGGTTTTACAGTTGATGATATGGAAAAATACTATGATGAAATTGAGTTTTCTGATTGGACACATAAAATTTCAAAAACTCCTATGTTAAAAGCACAACACCCAGGATATGAGATGTGGAAAACAGGTGCCCATGGAAGAAATAATGTTTCTTGTGCAGATTGTCACATGCCATATACTCAAGAAGGTGGAATCAAATATACAGATCACAATATTGGAAACCCACTAGAAAATATGAGTAAAACTTGTATGAATTGTCATAGAGTTAGTGAAAAAGAGTTACTTGCTAATATCAATAAAAAAAGAGAAAGAAAAAATGAACTTCATAAAAAAGCTATGGTTCAAATCTCTGCTGCACACTTAGAAGCTGGTAAAGCTTGGGAAGTTGGAGCTACTAAAGAAGAGATGGCACCTGTGCTAAAAGATATTAGACATGCACAATGGAGATGGGATTATGCTGTTGCTTCACACCCTGCATTCTTCCATGCACCAGAAGAGACATTAAGAGTATTAGCAACTGCTATTGATAAAGCTGGACAAGCAAGAATTAAATTAGCTAAAATATTAGCTAAACATGGAGCTGCTGATTATAAAGCACCTGAGTATAAAACAAAAGAAGATGCTCAAAAAATTATTGGTCTTCCATTTAAAAAACTTGTTGAAGATAAAGAAAGATTCAACAAAAACTTAGTACCAAAATGGAAAGAAGAGGCTGAGAAAAAAGGTCTTTATAACCCAGAATCTACAAAAGAAATAGAACATAAAACTTCTTACAACTAAAAGTAAAAAGAGGATTTCTCCTCTTTTTATAATAGACTCTAATTTTTGTAAGTAACACATAATATCTTTCTTTCTTGTGTTACTTATAAAATTTAAATACTTTATGGATTAACAAAATGAAAAAAACTATTAAAACACTTTTTAGTATAGAAGTTATGACTGTACTCATGCTATTTTTTGCCCTTGCTTGTGCAGTTGCTACTTTTGTAGAGAATGACTTTGGACCTCTTGGAGCAAAATCATTTATATATGGACAAACCTGGTTTGAAGCAATAATGCTTTTATTAACTATTGGTGTTATTTTTAATATTTATTGGTTCAAAATGTATCAAAAAAAGAAATTTTTTATTCTATTAATTCATATATCTTTTATATTTATATTTATAGGTTCTGCACTTACTAGATATTTGGGATATGAAGCAATTATGACAATTGATGAGGGAAGAGAACAAAATATTATTTATACTACAGATGAATATATTCAAATAAAAGCTACTAATAAAAACAATGAACTAAATTTTGAAAAAAAAGTTTTAATGACAAAACTTAATCAAACTGACTTTTCATATACTTTTGATTTGAAAAATAAAGATATCAAAGTCAAATTTGATAAGTTTGTACCAAATGCTATTGAAGCAATTGTTGATGATAAAGATGGAATTCCAATGGCAAATATAATTGTATCTACATTTAATGGAGTAAAAAGTATTGACTTAAAAAATAGTGAAGTAAAAAAAACACAATTTTTAGATTTTTCATTAAATAAAGAGTTTAAAGATTATAAAAAACCTCTTGTTACAATAACAACAAAAGATAATGGACAAATTTTATATAAAGCAAATATCTCTACTGCTTGGTACTCAATTGAAAATAAAAAAGATGGTGTAATAGCTGCAAATAAAGAGATTATTTTAGGGCAATCAAGAGTTTATAAAGTTGGGCAAACACAGTTTATGATTAAACAAGCAAGTTCAAAAGGTGCTTTAAAAGTTGTAAGTGCTTCTAAAAATCAAGTAAAAAAAGATGATCAAGTTAATGCTGTTTTAGTTGATTTAATAACAAATAACAGTAGTAAAAAAATAGCTTTATATGGAAAAGGTGGCTCAAATAGAGGTTATCTTACTAAAACTACTTTTCAAGGAGTTGATTTTGAAATGCAATGGGGTGCTAAAGCTGTTACATTACCTTTTAGTATAAAACTTTTGGATTTTCAATTAAATAGATATCCAGGTTCAAACTCACCATCAACATACTTAAGTGATATTGAAATTGTTGATAAAGATTTAAAAGAGAATAAATTTTACAGAATATATATGAATAATACATTAGATTATAAAGGTTATAGATTTTTTCAATCTTCATACAAACAAGATGAAAGTGCAACAATCTTATCAGTAAATAAAGACCCAGGAAAAACTCCTACATATATTGGCTATTTTTTACTTTTTACAGGTCTATTTTTAAATCTTTTTAGTAAAAATGGAAGATTTAGAAAATTAAGCAATAAAAAATTTAATATTGAAGATATTAAAAAAAGCTATTATTTAAAAAATGGTTTTAAATCAGCAATCTTTGCACTTTTTATGTTATTTTCTTTTAATACTCCAACATTTGCAAAAAATTCAATCAATGAAGAGTTAATCAATAGTATTAAAAACATAGATAAAATACACTCAGACTATTTTGGAAGTTTTTTGATTCAAGATTACCAAGGAAGAATAAAGCCTGTTAATTCATTAGCTATTGAAATAGTAAACAAAATTGCAAGAAAAGATAAGATATTTAATCTTGATGAAAACCAATTTTTCTTAAGCATGATGTTATATCCAAAAGTTTGGCAAAATATAGAGTTTATAAAAATAAAAAATGATAAATTAAAAGAGATTTTAAAAATTGATAAAAATAAAAAAACGATTAGTTTTAATGATATATATACAAAAGATGGGAAATATAAACTACAAAATCTTTTAGAAAATGCAAATGCAAAAAAACCCATAAGTAGAACAAAACTTGATAAAGAGTTAATCAAAGTTGATGAAAGATTAAATATTGCATACTCACTATTTATTGGGGATTTTTTCAAAGCCTTTCCAATAGCATATGATGAAAAAAACAGATGGATTGCTCCTTCTATTGCACTAAGAGTTTTAGATAATAGTTCTGATATTAGTATGTCAAAAGAGCAAGCTATAAAAATAAAAGAGCTTATGCAAGACTATTTTATTACATTAAAAAAAGCAAATGAAAATAATCTTTCTTGGAATAAAGTTAATGAAAAACTACAAAATATAAAAGAGTTTCAAAAAAAATATGCAACACATATTATGCCAACACAATGGAAAATAGAAGCAGAACTAATATTTAATAAATATAATATATTTGAAAGATTAACTCCTTATTACTTAATATTAGGTCTTACTCTTTTAATAACTGTTTTTATAAATATATTTAAACAAAATCTAAATATTACTAAGTTTACAAAAATAGTTCTTATATTGCTTATTATAGGCTTTGTGTTTCATACTTTTGGGCTTGCACTTAGATGGTATGTTGCAGGTCATGCACCATGGTCAAATGGTTATGAATCCATGATTTATATTGCATGGGCAATAATATTATCAGGAATATTCTTTTCAAAACAATCAAATCTTGCATTAGCTACTACAGGAATATTAAGTGCAATAACACTATTTGTTGCACACTTAAGTTGGATGGAACCACAAATCACAACTTTAGCACCTGTATTAAAGTCATATTGGCTAACTATTCATGTTAGTGTAATTACAGCAAGTTATGGCTTTTTAGGATTAAGTGCTTTACTTGGATTTATAGCTTTAATTCTTTTTGCTTTAATAAATAAAAATAAAGAGAATGAAAATTTCTTTTCTATTCTTTTAAGTATAAAAGAAGCAAATAGAATAAATGAAATGTCTTTAATTATAGGTTTAGTTTTATTAGTAATAGGAAACTTTTTAGGAGGTATTTGGGCAAATGAATCTTGGGGTAGATATTGGGGTTGGGATCCAAAAGAGACTTGGACTTTAGTATCTATTTTAATTTATGCTGTAATCATTCATCTACGGTATATAAAAGGTATTTTAACAGAGTTTTTATTTGCTGTATTAACCCTTGTAAGTTATGCTTCAATTATCATGACTTATTTTGGAGTAAACTACTATTTAAGTGGAAAACACTCTTATGCAGCAGGTGATCCTGTGCCTATTCCTTCATTTGTTCCTATAAGTGCTATTATAATTTTAATAATCATACTATTAGCTTTTAGAAACAAAAAATCACTATAAAAGTTATTTATAGTGATTTTTTCTAAATTTCTTATCTAATATTAAAAATTGTGTAAAAAGTTTACTAAAAATTTACTCTTTTTTGATATAAATCAAGTATATAATTTGTATAAAGTTATATAATACAGTCAAAGAAGTTTTACTTATAATATGTCTCCTTCCCTACATAATAAGTCTTATGAAACTTCTTTTGTCTTTTAATTCTTTAGTTTAGTCATTCTCATTCCTAACTTTGAACTAAACTAAGAATTAATTTATACTTGTCAAATTATTGATAAATAAATGTGAATATATTATTAAAATTGCGAATTTTGTTTGAAAAGATAAGAAGCCTTTTTTGGGTTTCTTATTTTTCATTTCTTACATATACTTTTTAAGTACTTCAGGTATTTTTATAGAGCCATCTTCTTGTTGATAGTTTTCCATTATAGCCACAAGTGTTCTTCCAACTGCTAAAGAAGAGCCATTTAGTGTATGTGCTAAAATATTCTTTTTGTTTTCTTTATATCTGATTTTTGCTCGTCTTGCTTGAAACTCTTTAGTATTTGAGATTGAAGATATTTCTCTATACTTATTTTGTCCAGGAAGCCAAACCTCTAAATCAATTGTTTTTGCTGCACTAAATCCTAAATCACCAGTACAAAGCATAACTTTTTGGTGAGAAAGTCCAAGTGAAGTTAATAAATCACTAGCACAAGCAACCATTTTTTCAAATATTTCTTCTGATTCTTCTTGTTTAGTAATTGCAACCATTTCAACTTTATCAAATTGGTGTTGTCTAATCAATCCTCTTGTATCTCGCCCTGCACTTCCTGCTTCTTTTCTAAAACAAGGAGTATATGAAGTTAACATTAAAGGTAATTCATCAACAGCAATTATTTCATCACTATAAAGATTAGTAAGACTTACCTCAGCTGTTGGAATAAGATATAAATCCTCATCCTCAATTTTAAACAAATCATCTTCAAATTTTGGAAGTTGCCCCGTTCCTTGTAAAGTGTTTGAGTTTGCCATAAAAGGGACATACCACTCTTCAAAACCTCTTTGTCTATTAAAATCAAGCATATAATTAATCAATGCTCTTTCTAATCTTGCAGCAACTCCTCTCATAGCTGAAAATCTAGATTTTGCTAACTTAACACCTCTTTCAAAGTCTAACCATCCATTTTTTTCACCTAAATCCCAATGCTCTTTTGGTTCAAAAGCAAATGATGGTTTTTCACCTATTGTTTCTAATACAACATTTTCATCTTCACTTTCACCATTTGGAACATTCTCATCTGGAAAGTTTGGAACACCAAGTGTAATTGAAGTTAGTTTCTCTTCTAAAATCCTAACATCATCTTCTAAATCTTGTTTTTTAGCTTTAAGTTCACCAATACTTTTTTGTAATGGCGCTATGTCAAGTCCTTCTTTTTTATATCTTCCAAACTCTTTTGATAATTTATTTTGCTGTGCAGTTACATCTTCCATGCTTTGTCTTTTTGCTTTAGCATCTTGTGAAATTGTTTTTAAACTATCAAGTAATTTTGCATCTACACCTTTTCTTTTTAAGGCATTTGCCGTAGTTTCAAAATCTTTTTGCAGTAATTTTATATCTATCATATCTATCTTTCACCATAAAATTTTTGCCATTATATCTAAATCTTTCTATGTGATTGCTTTGCTATTTACTTATTCTTATCATGTTATAAATTCTATTAAGTCATTATTCATAATTTAATGATTATAATTATCAAAATTAAATAAAGGTGATATTTTTGAATTGTAAAGTAAATTCTATATTTAAAAAATTAAATACTCCTGAACAAAGTGGAAAAAAAATCGGACTTTTTAGGACTATTTGCGCTATTTTTGGTGGTCTGTTAGTTGCATATCTAGCTATGACCTTACTTGTTTTCATACTTCCTGGAACTGCTGGAGAGTCAATTATTATTCCATTGATGTTTAATACACTAGCTTGGGCAATTGCAGCTTTATGGATATCTGTATCTTCAACTAAGATGATAGCTTTATACAAGATTTTTATTCCCTCAACTATTTTTTGTATTGCTATTGCAATTTTTATTTTAGGAAATTAACATGAGTCATAATCCAACAAAACTATTAAAACAAAGATTACAAAGGGTTCATGTAGCAGCTGGGATTACTTTTTCATTATTTATGTATGTAGCTGTCTTTTTTGGGATTTTTGCAATTTTTTTACCATATATTCAAACATGGGAAAAACCATCAAGACATTTTGAAGCAGCTGATATTAAAAATATAAATTATTCAGCAATGATTGACCCCGTAATTTCAGACCCAGAATTTCCAAGAAATAATATAATTATTCAACTACCAGGATACAGAGGTGATCCTGCACTTAAGATAAGACATATGTTTACTCAAGCTGTTGTATTTAATCCAAACAGTATGGAAAAAATAGAAGATGAAAAAGACATTTCTGAACTTGCATGGTTTTTAAATAGTATGCATTATGGAAGACCATTGAAAACTTTTGGTTATTTACTATTTGGATTTGTTGCAGTTGGAGTGATGTTTTTAATTATTGGTGGATTAATTCAAGTCTATTTAATAAAATATAAAAACAAAGGGAAAAATCAACAAAGTAAATTTTCTAAATGGCATAGAAAAATTTTCACATGGATATTTGCTCCTTTTATTATAGTTACATTAACAGGTGCTTTAATGAACATAGGATTTATAGGCTCTGCACCTATGGCATATATAAGCTCAAAAGGTGAAACTTTTCAAATAGGAAGATTAATACGACCTGTTCTTAACCCAGAAAAAGAGAAAATTGAAAAGAAAAATGATGCTGTTGAAATGCTTCCAATTAATGAACTAATAAAAAAAGCACAAGAGATAAATCCAAATGTTAACTTTCACAAAATAAAACTTATAAATTGGAAAGATTCAAGTGCACAAGTTGAACTTGAGGGGTACAATCCCAAAATGCCATTTTTAAATGGTATTTATAATGATCCAACTGTTATATTAAGTGGAGTTGATGGAAGCTTAATACAAAATATAAAAGTTTTAGATTCCCATTGGTCTAAACTATTTGTAGATAGCATGTATTTCTTACATTTACTTTTTGGAGTTGATGTGTTTACTAGAATTCTTATGGCAACACTTATGGCTATTTGTGCAGTTGCAATTGGATTTGGAGTAATGCTTTGGCTTGAAAAAAGAGCAAAAAAGTTTGAAAATAAAATTCCATTTTATCACTGGTTTGGGAAATTATCACTTGCAGTTATGATAGGTGTTATTCCAGCAACTGGCTTTATATTTTTACTTCAATGGATTTTACCATTTGATATGCAAGATAGACTTATTTGGCAAAAGGGCTTATTTTTTGTCTTTTGGCTTGCAACATTTACATGGTCATTTTATAGAATTAATTCATACCAAGCAACAAAAGAGTTCTTTTTTATAGGAGCTTTATTTTTTATGCTAACTCCAATATTACATTTTTATAATAGTGGATTTAATCCAATTGAATTATATGCTCTTAAAATGAATACTATTTTAAATGTTGATTTAGGACTGTTTTTATTTGGTTTATTACTTATGCTATTAGCTTACAAACTACCAAATAATAGAAATGAAGCAAAAAGCTTTTTTAAAGCAAAAGTTTAAAGGAAAACAATGAAATTAAGATATATTTTTTTAGCACTTTTTTTAGCAGTAAACCTAAGTGCACACACACTTTTAATGAATGTATTTAATAATGATGACAATACCATCACAGTTATAGGTGAATTTAGTAATGGACAAAAAGCAGCAGGTGCGATGATAAGACTTGAATCATTAGCAACAGGAGAAATTTTATTTAAAAAAAGACTTCCTGATGAGAGTGAAATAACTATTGATATTCCAAAAGAAGAGTATCAAGTAGTTTTAGATGGAGGACCTGGACATCAAATTGTAAAAGATGGAATCGCTCCACTTGAGGGTTTTAGTATAAAAGCTTCAAAAGAGGCTAAGAAAAAGCTTTCACAACCAAGACAAAGAAGTAATGAACTAGGAATGCCTCTAATCATACTTTTATCACTTGGCTTTTTATTTATAGCTTTAGCTTTATATTTTAGTGCAAGAAATACAAAAATACTAATGGCACAATTAAAAAAATAAGTTTAAAACAAATCAAACTTCAATAAAAAAACAAGCACCTTCTTTGGTGTTTGTTACTTTTAAATCTCCTTTAAAGTGAGAGTTGATTATTGTTTTTGACATATAAAGCCCTATTCCACTTCCTTTTTCTTTTGTAGTAAAATATGGTTCAAATACTTTTTGGATATTTTTACTATCAACTCCTTTTGCATTATCACAAACAGTTGTAACACTTCTATTTAACTTTGTATCAATAGTTATTTTGATTTTTGGATTTATAATTTGCCTTTGCAGTAAAATATCTTTTGCATTTGTTATTAGATTTAATACAACTTGAGAATACTCATTTTCGTAAGAGTAAATTTTCATATCATTTTTTATTTCCAATGAAATTTCAATATCATATTTATCTAAAATAACAGACATAATACTTATTGCTTGTTTTACAGCGCTTGAAATATAAAAATAATCTTTTTGTTTTTGTGGCTTATAAAAATCACTAAAACTTTCAATAGTATTTGACATAAACTCAAGTTGATTATTTGATTCTTCTATTTTTTCATTTAGGTATTGATTGTTTAGTTGATTATCATAAGATGCCATTTGCAAGTTCATATTTATATAACTTAAGTGAGTTAAAGGCTGTCTCCATTGATGGGCAATGTTGTTTATCATCTCCCCCATAGAGGCTAATTTACTTTTATGAATAAGTAATTTTTCCTTTTCATTCTTTTCATTTACAATAGCTCTTAAAGTAAAAGCTAGTGCAAAACTAAAAATTAAAGACTCCATTGGTGCAACTATATGTATTGTATATATTCCACTTAAAGGAATTAACTCCATTTCAGCTAAATATATAAAAACAGTCATAAAACTCCAACCAATTGTATATATTATAGTATTTTCATTTTTCTTAATTATTGAAATAATACCTAAAATAGTTGGTAATAAAAAGATTATATAAAAAGGCATATATTCATATAAAATAGAGTATTTAGTAAAAAATATTATAAAAATATCAATAATATTTATGCCTATAAAAAAACATAATAAATAGTTTGCATATGGCATCTTCTTTTTTGTTTTTAAAATCTCTTTTGCAAATAATAAAGTAAAAATAAAACTCATATTCTCAAAAATATCAACAATTACTTGAGCATTATTTGTAGGATATGGTTTAAAGCTAAAATAGACAAAACCAATTAAAGATGCTAGTACAAATATTTGCATTATAGAGTAATATAAAAAGTAATTTTTTCTAGTTGAAAAATATATTATAAAATAGTATAAAAAAGCGCAAAAGATGATTCCATATGCTACTCCGTATAAAATCCCCTCAAATGGAAAAATATTTTTATACTCAAATTCACTAATAATTTTAATTCTAAAACCTGCTCTTTTAGGTTTATCATAAGAGTAATAAAAAGTTATTTCATTGGGAGTATTTTCATCTAATTTCGATATTAAAATATGATTATTTTTCACATAAGATATATTTGAAAAAAGTAAATTTTCATAATCTGATATCACTGTTAAATAGAACTCTTTATCTTTTAAAACTGATTTATTAAGCTCTATTTTTACAGCAAACTTTTTTACTTTTTTATTTTTATACTCTAAAAAGTCATTTTTACCAAACTCATTAAATATTTCAAAATCTTCAGAAACTTGAAAACTTTTTATTAAATTAAATTTATCCGCAAAAACAAAAGAGAAAGAAAAGACAAATAAAATAAAAAAAATCTTTTTCATTTAAGAAGTTCTATTTTGTATCCAATCTTTGATACATTTTTAATAGCTTTACAAGGAAGCTTCTTTCTTAAATCACGAACCAAAAGTCTAATTGCATTGTCGCTCATAAACTCATCTTCCCAAACAAACTCTTGAATTTGTTCATAACTTACTACCTTTGGTGAATTAACACAAAGAAGTTCTAAAAAAAGCATTTCACTTTTTGTTAGCTTTATCTCTTGTTCATCTACTTTTAATAGTTTCTCAAAACTATCAAAATAAGTAGTTTCATTTATAAACTTCTTATTATTCTCATTTTCAAAACTATGTTTTGCACACTTTAAAAGCAAAGGAAAAATAGTATCATGTTTTATGGGTTTTGATAAGTATTTAACTAAACCTAAATCTATTGCATCAAGTAAATAGTCTTTATTAGTAAAAGCACTAAGCACTATAAATTGAGTCTTTTCATCTGTTTGTCTTACTCTTCTTATCATATCTAAACCACTTAATTTTGGCATTTTTATATCTGTTATTACTAAGTGTGGTTGTTTTTTTTCAATAAGTTCTAAAGCCATATAAGCATCATTTGCTTCATATACATCATAAAAAAATCTTTTTAAATATGAAACAGCATTTGCTCTTATAAAATCTTCATCTTCAACATATAGTACTTTTAACTTTTTATATTCTTCTTTTAACATAAAAGAATTATACAATATTTTCAATAAATATTAATAGTTATTATCATAATTGTAGTGTATACTAAAAAGGAAAAGTCCTTTTTAGTAATTAAAATGAGTATTGTAAAGTTAGTGTAGCATTTCTTGGTGTACCGTGACTCATCAAATTTTTACCAATTCCAGTATAATACTCTTTATCAAAGATATTATTTACATTAAATTGTAAATTTGCATTTTTATTTATTTTATATGCAATCATTGCATTTGCTAAAGTAAATGCATCTTGTGTAATTTTTGTTGCACCTTCACCAGTATAATATTTACTTTTATAATTTAACCCTGCCCCAAAACTTAAATCATTTAGCTTATATTTTGCAAAAAGATTTGCTGTTGTTCTTGAAGCTTCTGTATTATGCTTATCACCATTGGCATCTTTTGCTTCAAAATTAGCAATTCCAAAACTTAAATTTAAATTATTAGTAATTTGACCATGTACATCAAATTCAAAACCTTTACTTGTAACTCCCTCAGCCGCTTTATATGCTGGGTTACTTGTCCCTTCAACAAATACTCCATCTATAACCGAAGCTACATTATCTTGTTCTACTCTAAATAATGTTAATGAAGTATTTAATTTTCCATCAAAATACTCCCCTTTTACACCAAGTTCATAGTTTTTACCCTCAATTGGGTCTAAATAATTTCCACTTTGAGTTTTTTCATCTTGTGGATTAAAAATACTTGTATAACTTGTATAAATTGAATGGTTTTTATCAATATTGTAAACTACACCAACATATGGAGTTAATTCATTTTCAAATTCTCTATTATTTTCACCACTATCTTCAGTATACTTCCAATTTGTTAATCTAGCACCAGTTACTAATTTCAAATCATCTAAAAGTGAAAATTTACCAACTATATAAGCGGCTTTTTGTGTAGTTTTATTTGGTGTTCCGTCACTATATCTAAAATTATCTAAACTACCTAAATTAATATTTCTGAAATTTATTAAAGGATTTCCTAAATTTGAATCTTGCTTTGCACTTCCTTGATGATTATATTTTGATTTACTACTATTATATGTGTAACCAAAAAGCACTTCATGATCTAAGCCACCCAATTCAAATGGAGCAGATATATAAGCATCTATATTATTCTCTTTTTCATAATCTTCATTTACATATCCAGAAATACTTCCCTGACCTATTCCTGTTGTTTTATCAACTACTCCACCAAAATATAATAAATTTGATTCATTTTTATATCTATTATGAGAAAATGATAAATTAAATGATAGATTATTTAAAAAATATTGTTTAAAATCTGCAAATACACTTTTTGTTTCTGCATTCCAGTAAGTATTTTTATTTGTAACTATATCAGAAGTATCAAAATTTGTTTTACTTCCATCACTATAAAATGCAGGTAAACCACCCCATCTAATACCACTTCTATCAAGGTTTTGATAACTTGCTCCAACTGATAAATAAGTAGAATCAGTTAAATCCATATCTACCACACCATAAAGTATTTCATTCTCTTTTTCATAGTGATCCATGAAAGAATCTTTATTCTCTTGTTTTGCTACAAACCTACCTCTTACAGTTCCCTTTTCGTTCAATGGTGTTGAGATATCAACCGTTGCGCTATAATTATCCCAAGAACCACCTGTTAATGTTATATTACCTTTTAATTCTTTACTATTTGCTCTTTTCCTAATAAGATTGATGCTCATTCCTGGATTACCAGCTCCTGTTAACAGACCATTTGCACCTCTTACAATCTCAACTCTATCAAAAATCGAAAGATCTAAGTCTCTTTCGTCAAAACTCGAATAAGTAGGCATTCCATCAATTTTATAATAATCAATAGTAAATCCTCTAGCACTTGTTTTTAACCTCTCATCCCATCTACTTAAAGAAACACCTGTTACATTACTTAAAATATCTTGGTAAGATGTAATTCCTAAATCTTTCATTTTTTGATTTGTAAAAACTGTTACTGATTGTGGAGTATCTTTTAAAGACAATGCTAATTTTGTTGCAGAATTAATAGAATCCACTGTATATGATTTTGTAGTTTCTGTGTCATTTGAAGAGACTACATCAACTGTACCTAAAGATTTTGCATCTTTTGCAACTAGACTTGATTGCAAAGCAAAAGCTGCAAATAAAGATAGTGTTAATATCTTTTTATTAAATGATTTCATTAATTTTCTCCTTGTGTGTGATAATCATTATCAGAATTAATATGTGGAATTATTTCTTTTTTTTCCTTACAAAGGCTTTAGTAAAGTTTTTATCATGACAAGATAATTTTAGAAAAAAGATTTCACATTTTTTACACATTTATTTTAAATATAATTATTTTATGTCAAATATAGATTTAATAAAATATAAAATCAAAAACTCTAAACTTACTTCTTCAAAACTTGAAAAGTTATCTCTTTGCTTTACCCAAGATTTAACTGCAAGTCAAACAGCAAAAAAGCTAGATATTAGTAGACAAACAGTAAATAGCTACTATAAAAAAATACGCTTTCATTTGATTTCAAATGAAAAAAAAATTGCTTGTAAAAATAGTTGTTTATTAAAATATATTAATTTTAATAATGAAATTATGTTTTTTCTTGAAGATGAAGAGAAAATAGTATCAGTTGAAGAAAATTGTACTAAGATTGACAAACAGATAAAAGAGCAATTATTAAAACATAAAAAAGCAAATAGTGCAAAGCTTTTATATAATAAAAGAGAAGAAAAATTTATTGTTATAGGCTTTTTAAAAACCCAAAATTGCTTTGAAGATTTTATAAACACAAGATTAAAAAAATTTAGGGGTATTAATAAAAATAACTTTAAATTGCATATTAAAGAATCAATTATTAGATACAATGAAGACAAAAACTCTTTATTCAAACACTTAATTACTCTATTTAATTAAATATCTATTAATCATATTTTAATTATTATTATCAAAATTAAATAATGATAATAATAAATAATGGAAAAAGTAAACTACTATGACTTAATTGATATAGAAAAGAAGATTCAAAATCCTTTTTCAAGAGAGACATCTTTTGCAAAAATAAGAAAAGAGTATGGAGAAGGTTTTACTATCTTTTATGATATGGGAAATGGTATTGCGCTTTTTGTTAGAAAAATTACTCCTAATAAAGATTTATTATTGTATGAAAAATCACAAGTTCCAGGAGCATGTTTAATCTTTAATCTTGGTTCAAATATCAACTTTGCATATAAAGATAAAAAAGAGCATACTTTAAGAAAAAATCACTTTTTTTAGAACTAGCTTCAAATGATTCAAAAAAGACAACTAGAAGTTGCAAAAAGACTGTTAAAAGAAATTCATACATAAGTCTTTCTTCCTTTTTATTACTATAAAAAACACTAATAAACTTCTTTTAGAACTAAAAAACAAATAGTAAATTACTATTTGTCTTTATAGGTTATGAATAAAATTAACTGTTTCTTATCATGAAAGCTTAATAAATAAGTTTACTTTTATTCATTATTGATTATAATTCTCAAAATTAACATAAAAAGGTTATAAATGAATTGGCTTTTAAAAATTGGCTTTTTTTCAATTTTATTTATTTCATCACTGATGGCTGATGAAATTGACAAATCAATGAATATAATTGAAAATACAAACAATAAATTGAAAACATACCAAAAAAAAATAGACAATCTTGATGAAAAAACTCAAGAGATATTAAGTGTATATAAATATACAAATGCCGAACTTAAAAATAGTAGAATTTACAACAATCAACTAAGAAAAATATTAAGTTCACAAGAAAGTGAGTTAAAAAATATTGACCAACAATTAGTTGATATAGAAAATACTCAAAAAAATATTTTTCCACTTATGCTAAAAATGGTAGAGAGTTTAGAACAACTTGTAAAAATGGATATGCCTTTTCTTTTAGAAGAAAGAACAAATAGAATAGAAAAATTAAAAACAAGTTTAGATAAATCTGATATTAAAACAGCAGAGAAATATAGAATTATTTTAGAAGCATTTAAAATTGAGTATGACTACTCAAATAATATAGAAACTTATCAAGATAAAATTGATAATAAAACATATAACTTTTTAAGATTAGGAAGAACTGCATTATATTATCAAAGTTTAGACTTAAAAGAGTATGGATACTGGAATAAGCAAACTAAATCTTGGGTAAAAATAGATAATAGTGATGCAAAATCAAATATAAGAAAAGGTATTAAAATCGCTAAAAAACATCAAAATGTTGATTTATTAAACCTTCCATTTCTAACTAAGAAAGGTATGTAATGATTAAATATATATTAACTGTATTATTACTTATAAATTCAAGTTTTGCCCTTGATTTAAACTCTTTACTAAATAATGTTAAACAATCTTCTAATAAAGAAATAATTCAAGAGAATAAAAGATTAAAAGATTTTATTGAAAATAAAAATAGGCAAAAAGAACTATTAAATAAAACAAAAAGAGAGTTAAAACAAGAGAATCTTGAAACAGCAAGACTTAAAGAAATTATTGAGAAAAATGAAAAAATCTTGGCTAAAAAAGAGTCAGAATTAAATATTAAAATTGGTGATTTAGGTGAAATGTTTGGAAGTGTTAGACAAACATCAGCTGACTTTTTGACAAGTTATAAAAGAAGTTTCACAGCATCACAGTTTCCACAAAAAAAAGAGGTTTTTACAAAATTCTCTAATTCGAAAAAACTTCCAACAATTGATGAACTTACAACATTTTGGCATACAATGTTAGATGAGATTATTCAAAGTGGAAATATTTCAAAATATGAAGCAACTGTTATTGCACATAATGGAGAAAAAAATACTCAAGAAGTTACAAGAGTTGGTCAGTTTTCTGCTTTTTCAAAGGGAGAATTTTTAACATATTCTGATGATATGAATGCTTTGATTGAATTATCAGTTCAACCAGCATCAAGCTATAAAGATAGTGCAAAAGAGTTTGAAAACAGTTCAAATGAGATTAAAAATATTTTAATTGACCCAACAAAAGGTACACTTTTTACAATGCTTGGAAATAATCCAACTATTATGGATAGAATAAATCAAGGTGGAATTGTAGGATATATTATTCTTGCATTAGGTGGACTTGGTTTAATTTTTGCAATTTATAAAATGATAGTTTTAAATATTATTCATACAAAAATAAGAAAGCAAAGAAAAGATATCTCAAAATATGATGATTCAAACTCTTTAGGAAAAATAGCAGGAATATTTTATAAGAATATAAATGATTCAATAAGTGATTTAGAGATTAAAATTGGTGAAGCAATATTAAAAGAAACAAATAATATCAAAAAAGGACAAAGTTTCGTAAAACTACTTGCAGCAGTAACTCCACTACTTGGATTATTAGGAACTGTTACAGGTATGATTGCAACTTTCCAAGCAATCACTTTATTTGGTACAGGTGACCCAAAACTAATGGCTGGAGGTATCTCAACAGCTTTAATTACAACAGTTTTAGGTTTAGTTACAGCAATTCCTTTACTTTTTGCATATACATACATCTCTTCAAAATCAGAAGCAATTGTATCTATTTTAGAAGAGCAAAGTATTGGAATGTTAGCAAAAAATTTAAAACAAAATGATTGATATATACATAGATAATCTATTTGGCTTCTTTGAAAGAGGTGGCTTTGTACTTTATATAGTGTTTGGTATTGCCCTATTTTTATGGGCACTACTAGTTGAGCGATATATTTACATAAGCTTTGAGTATAGAAAATACAAAAAAAGTTTATTAGGTGATTTAAAAAACTCAAAAGTGAATCAAAAATTTAAAGAAGAGATAAAAAAATACATAATTGAAGATTCAAATACAAAATTGAAAACAGGTCTTAGTTTTATAAAAACTTTAATTATAGTATGCCCACTTGTGGGACTTTTAGGAACTGTTACAGGGATGATTGAAGTATTTGATGTAATGGCATTAAATGGAACAAGTGATGTTAAATCTATGGCAAATGGTGTTTCAATGGCAACTATTCCAACAATGGCAGGAATGGTAGTTGCACTAAGTGGAATACTATTTGAAAAGAAATTAGAACTATCAATCAAATACCATACAGATAAATTATATTTAGAGATTTCAAAGGTTTTATAATGAGAAGATTTTCCCACAAAAACAATAAAGAAGAGACAGAGATAAACCTAACTCCTATGCTTGATGTAGTATTTATTATGCTTATATTTTTTATTGTAACTACATCATTTGTTAAAGAAGCTGGGGTTGAAGTAAATAGACCAAGTGCGAAAACAAGTCAGCAAAAAGCACAAGCAAATATATTAATTGCAATTAAAAACAATGATGAAATTTGGATTGATAAAAGAATGGTTGACATAAGAGCAGTTAGATCAAATATAGAAAGATTAAAAGCTTCTAATTCACAAAATAGTGTTGTAGTTCAATCAGATAAAGACTCAAGAACTGGTGTTTTAGTAAAAGTTATGGATCAAGTAAGACTTGCAGGTATTACAAATATTTCAATCTCAACATTAAAGAATTGATATGAGAGTTATCATAGCTATATGTTTATCTTTTTTTATTAGTGTTGGTATGTTTTTGCTTATGCAAAAAATGACAACTACACAAAGTGATGTAGTAAAAAAAGAGTCAAATCCTATACAGCTTACATATCTAAGAGATAAAAAAGATACGCATATTGAGAAGAAAAAAAGAGTTAAGCCAAAAGAGCCTGTAAAAAAAGTAGAACCAAAGAAATTAGATTTAAAAACAAATCTAAACAAAAAACTTGATAAAAATATGAAAATCAAGCCATTGGCGGTTAATCCAAATATTGATATATCTTCAATTAACTCTTTAAATGGGGCACAAATTGAGTTAGGTTCAAACCTTTTAGACGCAAATATGTTAACAGCAATTACAAGAGTAAATCCAAGATACCCAAGAAGAGCGAAAATAAGAAGACAAGAGGGATTTGTACAACTTGCATTTAAAATAGATTCAAGTGGATTTGTTTCAGATGTAAAAGTTATGAAATCAGATCCTGAAGGTGTATTTGAAAGAGCAGCAATAAAAGCTATGAAAAGATGGAGATTTAAACCATCAAAAGATGATGTTGCTGGAACTTTTAAAAATGCAACAATTACATTTAACTTTAGGTTGGCAAGATGATTAAAAAATTACTAATTGTAGTGGTACTTTGTTTAAGCAGTGGATTGTATGCAAAAAGTAGTATGTCAAAAAGTACATACAATAGCTTGATGAAAGCTCAAGAGTTTATGCAAAAAGAGGATTTTAAAAAAGCAAAAGTTATGCTTGAGAAACTTTTAAAAGAGGACAAAAACTCTTATGAAAAATCATATATTTTACAAACATTAGCAAATGTTTATATAAATGATGGAGAGTATAATAAAGTTGCAAAAGCATATGAAGAGATTATAAAATTAAAAGCTTTTGAAGATAAAAGTATCCAAAGTATTAAATTTTCCCTTTCAAAAGTATATCTTTCAAATGAGCAATACAAAAAAAGCTTAGCTTTATCAAAAGAGCTTTTAAATAGTAAAGATATAAAAAAAGAAGATGTATACGAAAATTTAATACTTGCTTACTATTATGAAAAAGATTATAAAAATAGTGTTAAATATTCAAAAAAATATTTCTCTTTAAAAAAAGATATAAAAGAGTCTTGGTATAAAGTAATCTACTCTTCGTATGTAGAATTAAAAGATTATAAAAATGCAATTAGTATTATGAAAAAGATGGTGAAAATATTTAATACAAAAGAAGAGTACTGGGTACAATTAGCCTCACTTTATCAACAAGAAAAGCAATTAAAAAAATCTCTTTCAACTTTAGAGTTAGCATATAAAAACAATATTCTTACAAAAAAAGATAATATTTTATACTTTATAAATATTCTTCTTCAAAATGAAGTTTATAAAAAAGCTGGTGAACTTTTGACTAAAGCAGTTGATGAAAAAATGATAGAAGAAGATCAAAAAATCTTTGAAATAATTGTTTCAAGTTATCTAAACTCAAAACAAATTGATTTAGCAATACAAAAACTTCAAGAATCTAAATTTGCAAAGAAAAATAAATTCCAAATGATTCTTGCAAATATTTATTATAACCAACAAGAGTATTCTAAAAGTATAGAAATAGTTAATAAAATGCAAACTAAAAGAAACAGTAAACTTGATGGAGAAAAACAGATACTTAAAGCCTTGTGCTACTATGAATTAGATAATAAACCACAAAGTATTAAAACCTTAAAACAAATAGTAAACAACCCTTATCACAAAAGAAAAGCAAAATCTATTTTAAAACAGTTAAGAAGTTAATTCTTAGCTGTTAATGATATTTCAATAATGCTTTGAGAGTTAACTCTCAAAGCTTATTATATATTTTAATCCTCTATCATTTTTATAATCTATCTTTCCTAGTAGTTGCTTTTGTGAGATAGAAACAATAAGCCTTAGTCCCAAGCTTTTGCTTTTATAAATATCAAAATTTTGGGGTAAACCTTTTCCATTGTCAGCAATCTCAAGAACATATTGAGAATCTTGCTTTTTAAAAGTTATTTGAAAAAAGTTATGAGATGAGTTTTCTTCAAAAGCATATTTTAAACTATTCGTCAAACATTCATTAATTATCAAACCGCAAGGTAATGCATACTCAATATCCAAGAATATATCATCAATATTAAGCTTTATATCTAAATGTTCAATATGATATGCATTTTTAATATCATAAATAAGTTCATTGATATATTTTTTAAAAGGAATTTTGTTTAAATCTTTGCTTTCATAAAGTTTTCTATGAACTAATTCCATAATATAAACTCTTTCTTGAATATCAGTAAGAACTTCTTTTGTATTTTTATCACTTACTTTTCGTTTTTGAAGTTTTATTAAACTTATAGTAAATGCCAAATTATTTTTTACCCTATGGTGAATCTCTTTTAATAGTGTATTTTTCTCATCTAAAGAGTTTTTTAACTCTTGTGTTCTCTCTTCTACTTTTAAATCAAGAAGTTTAATATTGCTTTCCATAGAATCAAGCATCAAATCAAAAGTTTGTCCTAACTGTCCAATTGAATCTTCACCTTTTATATTTGACCTAAATTTTAAATTACCACTTTGTACTTGTTTTGATGTATTTACTAAGGTATCTATACTTTTTGAAAACTTTCTAAACAATAAATATCCAAGTAGTATTGCAAAGATAAAAGACATAATTGCAGCAGGGAAAAGCTTCCAAAAGGCCTTATCAATTGCCTTATATAAATCTTCTTCATAAACTGTTGTTAAAAATACTAATCTTCTTACAGGATCATTATTAATACTTCTAACCCATGTTAAAGCTTTTTTGCCATTTAGCATATGAATAATTGGCTTGCCATTACTAGCACTTAAAATATCTTTTGCACTTAATGTACCTGTATTTATACTCTTTACATCAGATAACTTGCTAATACAATATTTGTTATTTGTAGGCTTATCATTTTTATTATATAAAGGATTATTTGTAGCATCTTTTACATTTAACCACATCAAAAAAGTATTTCCTTTATGTAAGTGATTAGTATATGAAAAACTTTTTTGAACATATTTTTTTATCTTTTTTTCTTCATTATTTTCATGATCATAAAACAAATCACTATTACAAGAGAGTAATAAATTGCTATTTTTATCAAACTCCATACTATAAACTATATGACTAGTAATTGAAGGACAAAAGTTTTTTTCATGTTTTTTTATATAGTTTTTCCAACTATTTACTTTATGATTTGAATTTTTGTATTGAATATAGCCATCATTATTTAGCATGTTATTTAGATGATATGATTTCTTATTTGAATTATCTATTAAAGCTACTTGACAAGATAGATCTTTAGAAAACTCTTTAAGAAGAGATTCTTGCTGTAAAAATGATACTTTTTTTAATTTTAAAGATAAGTTTCTAAGCCTCGCTTCTATATTTAATCTAATTATTTTATAGTTTTTCTTTCCATCATTTCTAATATATTTAACTGCTAAATGAAGTTGTTGTGTATTTAAAGCAATTGTTTGCTCTACTTGTTTTATCTCATGTTCATACTGCTCTTTTTCCATTTTTGGGATGATAAGTAAAAAAAGAATAGATAATAAAACTAAAGCTAATACAATAAGAGATAAAAAGAGTTTTGAAGAAAAAGATAATCTTGCTAAAGTATTAAAATTAGTCAAGTTTTAGCCTATAGCCAAACTCATAAACATTTTCAAAAACCTCTGCATCAAGCTTTGTTCTTAATCTATAAACTAATGTTCTTAATTTTCCCATATCAGATAGTGACTCACCTCTATAGATATATGAAATTATTTGCTCAAAACTTACTGACTCTTTTGGATTTTCACTTAAAATATCAAAAAATTTTAATTCATTTCCTGTTAATTTTATACTATCTAATCCTTTTGATAAAATTTTTTTTATCTTATCATACTTATAACCTTCTACTAAGTCAATAACTATTTGTTCACTTATAAGATCTCTATTTTTAAAAAAATAGTTGTGCTTATGAAGTGCAGTTTTAATAGCAATATCAATATCTCTTTCTCGACAAGGCTTTATTAAATACGCATAAGGTTCACTCTCCATAGACTTTTTTACTGTCAAATCATCACTATAAGAAGTTAGAAAAATAATTGGTATCTTATGAGCTTGCCAAATCTCTTTTGCAGCTTCTAATCCACTTTTATAGCCTTTTAAGTTAATATCCATAATTACAATATCTGGCTTATTTTCATTTGCATGTTTTATTGCACCTTGTGCTGTTGATTCTATTCCTGATATTTCATATCCCATCTCTTCCAATGAACTTTCCATATCAATTGCTAATACCATCTCATCTTCTACTATTAATATTTCTACACTTTTTTGTAAAAATTCCATTAATTTGTTCATTAAATCTCCAATTGTGATTTGAATGTGATTTATATTGGTTATGATACTCACTATCGATTTAAAGTTTGTTAAAAGTAAAAGTGAATACAATTCAATTTTTATTTTTCAACTTAAAACTATACACAAGGAATATAATGAATAAAAAAATACTTTTAAGTTCAATTGCTTCTTTAGCAATTTTTTCTTTAAATGCAAATGCACAAGATACAAAAAAGATAAATTCAGTTGATGTTTGGGAAACTGAAATTGTTAGTTCTTCTTTAAACTTAGGAAAAGACTCAATTGAAACTAAGCAAGCTGACCACTTAAGTGATTTATTAAGAGGATTACCAGGTGTTGATGTTGGAGGAAGTCACTCAATGAATAATAAAATTATCATTAGAGGAATAAAAGATGAGGATATTAATATTACTATTGATGGTGCAAAACAGCCTAATGTTGATATGTTTCACCATCAAAGTACTCTAAAAGTCAATCCTGATATTCTAAAAAAAGTAAATATTGAAGTGGGTGCTAACTCTGTAGTTCATGGAGAACTAGGAGGTTCAATAGAGTTTGAAACAAAAGATGGAAAAGACTTTTTAGAAAATGGTGAGAAAGTTGGAGCAATTGTTTCTACTAAATATAATAGTAATGATAGTGTTGGAGCATCACTTGCTACATATGGGAAAATAACTGACAACTCTGATTTCTTTATTTATTATGATCAGATTGAAAATGAAAATTGGAAAACAGGAGATGGAACCAAAGAGAAAGGAAGAGAAGGTACTATTAAAAACCTTTTATTAAAGTATGGTATTGACTTAGACGATACGCAAAGAGTATCTTTTTCTTATGATAGACTAGAAGATGAAGGTGATTATCACCCAAGACCAAATTTTAGCACAGCAGTAAATGAAGCAATTAATGTTGCAAGAGGAGCTCCTGCAGATTTAATTCATCCAACTGAATATATTAGAAACACTTACACATTAAAGCATACACTTGATAAAGGTGAAAATCTACTTATAAACTCTTCTTTATATTTCAATGAAATGGACTTAACAAGACATGAATCAAACTCTAATAAAAGAGGAGATGTTTTTAATGCCGTTGTAGAGAATAAAGGTTTTAGCACAAAAGCTCAATCAAATATCGATTATGGGAAGACTCTTAATACTTTTACATATGGACTTTCTTATGATGTTCAAACAAGTGAAGTAACTACTGATGGAGATGCTTATGGAGATGATGAAGAATCTAAGACTTTCGCACTATTTATTGAAGATACAATTGATTTTAATAATGGACTTATCTTAACTCCTGGAATTAGAGCTACAAAATATAAACTTGATGGAGTTGTTGCTGATGTAAGTGAAAAAAAGATAACTTACTCTCTTGCTGCTGAATATGCAGTTACAGATAGTTTATCATTACTTGCAAGTCATACAACACTATTTAAAGGTGCTCCTATGCAAGAAGTTTTTGCAAGTTACAGAACAAGAGCTACAACACAAAACTCAAATATTAAATCAGAAACAGGTTATAACAATGAAGTTGGGTTTAAATATATCAAAGATAATGTACTAGGTGCAGATAATATTGGAATATTAACTAAATATTATGTTACAAAAATCAATGATGATATCGGTTTTGATAATACATATAAAATGGTTAATTTAGGAGATACAAAAACAAAAGGTATTGAAGCAAGTTTTGCTTATAACTTAAATGACTTTAATGCTTTATTTACATACTCAAGAATGGATTCAGAAGTACTTTATACAGGGGAAGCGCTTGAACAAGAAACAGGAGATACATTTACTCTTGGATTAAACTATCAAGCTACACCTGAAGTTGGACTTTCTTGGCAATCAATCTTTGTTAAAGATGAAAACGATGTAAAAGATATAGAAAAAGAGGGTTATCATGTACATGATTTAGCTGTTAAATATACACCAAAATCAATAAAAGGTTTAAAAGTAATTGCTGGAATTGATAATATATTTGATAAAGCTTATGCTTCTCACTCTTCTTTTCAAGGTGATTTAAGAGCATTTGGTGATGCAACAGATTATGAACCAGGAAGAAACTTCAAAGTTACTCTTTCTTATAAATTCTAGGAAAATCATGTTTGAAAAAACAAAAAGTTTTTACATGAAACTAAGTCAAAAATTGGCTTAGTTCATGGTTTTACAGCCTGTATAAGCACAGTACTTTTTATTTTTATTAATGGTGATTATACTAGCAAAATATTACCTAAAAATAATAAGTTCTATTTTTTACTAACTCTTTTGGATTAACTTTAAAATACTTTGTAAAAGCTACTGTAAAACTTTGTTGATGCTTATAACCTACAATATTTGAAACCTCAGCAATATTATAATCACCTGTACTTAGTAACTCTTTTGCTTTTTGCATTCTTGCTTGTAGTACTAAACTTCCTGGAGTTGTATTAAAAAGCTCTTTAAATCCTAATTTTAATTTAAATTCGTTTAAAGCAACTTCTTTACTTAAATCACTTATAGAATAGACTTTTTGGGAAGATAAAATTAACTCTTTTGCTTTTTTTAAAGATTTTATATCTAAAGAGCCACTTGCAGATTATAAAAAACAACCCGTAATTTAAGCTGATTTAAATTTTAAAAAGTTGAATTGAACTTCAGATAAGTTATAATTTTTTACTAC
>NZ_JBSRRO010000004.1:0-94494 GCF_055140965.1 Malaciobacter sp. | reverse complement strand
GTTATTTCTTTTCGTAGTGTTTTTGAGATATTTTCTATTATTTTTGACATTAAAGTGCCTTTTTTAAAGTAATAGAAAATATTATCTAATAATAAGTTATGAAATTATTAATTTGTTGGAAAAATACAAAAATTAGATTAAAAACTTATTTCCTAGCACTTCTAAGATGCTAGGAAACTACTATTTTTCGATGAACTTTTTCTCTTGAACATCTTCTAAAATTGTTGTTGCAATTTTTTCTGTTTCTATAGCTATATCATTTGTTTGACTTGCTACACTTGCATTTTTTTGTGTTTGTTGGTCTAGTTGTGTTACTGCATCATTTATTTGAGTGATTCCTGATTCTTGTTCTTTACTAGCTGTTGTTATCTCATTAATCATTTCTGTTGATTTTCTGATATTTTCCAATAAATTATCATAACCTTTAATCATCTCTGAGCTTATACTTTTACCCTCATTTGCTTTACTTGTCGCATTTTCTACTATTCTTTTTATTTCATTTGCAGCTTCTGCACTTCTACTTGCAAGATTTCTTACTTCTGCTGCTACAACTGCAAAACCTTTTCCAGCTTCTCCAGCTGTTGCTGCTTCTACTGCTGCGTTTAAACTTAAGATATTTGTTTGAAATGCTATTTGATCAATTACTGTTATTGCTTCTGCAACTGCTTGTGTTTGTTCATTCATCTCGTCCATTGCAGTTGTAGTATCGTTTGCTAAGTTTTGTCCTGTTTTTGCAGAGTTTGATAACTCTTGTGCATATTTACTCATTTTTGCTACATTTTCTGAGTTATTTATTATTGTACTTGTTATCTCTTCTAGTGCTGCTGCTGTTTCTTCTAGGTTTGAAGCAGATTCATTTGAAGAAGTACTTAAAATAGTCACTGTTTCTAAAAGGTTTTTTGAGTTTTCTCTTAGGTTTATACCATTTGTTTTATTTTTTACTAGCATTTCATTTATAGTATCAGCTAAAGAGTTAAGAGCAATAGCAACTTCACCTTTTGGATTTGAAATTCTGTGTGTAAAGTTCATTTGTTTAAACTCTACTAAGGATTTATCTATTTCTATAAAGTTATTGTTTATTTTTGAAGAGATAGAATCAAGCATTTCATTTAGATTCTCTTTTAGCTCTTCTAAGCTTTTATTCTCTGTTTTGTGTGTAACTCTATTTTCTAAACTTCCTGCATTTACTTCTGAAACTATATGTTTAACATTATCAATTAATTTATAATCTTGGTCTAATAACTTATTTGTTTTTTCAATATTCTCATTTACAATAGTTGCCATTTGTCCAATTTCATCTTTTGTATCAATATCGATTCTTTGAGCATTGTCTTTTTCTTTATTTATATATTTGAAAAAGTCCAATAAACCATTTTGGAACTTATTTAAAGGCTTGTTAATTTGATTATTTATAAAGAAAATAACAAATAATGCAATAAGTATTGAAATAACAAAAGCAATTAAAATAATTCCAAAAACAATAGATAATATTTTATCAGCTGCTTCATCTTCCATCATCTTAATATGAGCTTCTATTTTATCTGTATATACTCCTGTTCCTATCATCCACTGCCATGGATCAAAACCTGCTGCATAGCCTAGTTTTTCTGATTCTTCATTGCTTCCTGGTTTTGGAAAGTCATATCGCACAATAGCTCCACCTTCTTTTGCTGCATTTACTAACTCTTTTATAAAGTAAATACCTTTTTTACTTTTTAAATTTATAATATTTTTACCTACTAACTGGGGTTTTGTAGGATGCATTAAGTTAGTACCTTTATAATCATAAATAAAGAAATATCCATTTTCACCAAACTTTAATTCAGATATTTCTTCTAAAGCTTTTTTCTTTAAAGACTCAGAAATATCATCTATATATGCACCTGTACCTATTATCCAATTAAAAGGTTTAAACATTCTTACATAAGATACTTTTTGTCTTGGTGGTTTATTAGGAACGGTTTGTTCATATGAAACTAGTCCATCACCATTTTCAATTGCTAGTTTAATAAAGTTTAAAATATGAGGTTTTGGGTATCTTTTTCCCTCTTTTGTAGGATTTATTGGGTGTTTTAATACTATTGCATTTTCATTATAAACGAAAAAATAGTCTTGGTTTGCTCCATATCTAGCTCCTGCAATAGCATCTAATAAAATCTTTTTTAGCTCTTTATCTGGGACTTTACCATTTAGTTCATTATAAAGCTTATCTAAAATCTTAAACAAAAAGTCTGTTTGTTTTTCAAGATTATTTTTAATATTCTTTTTTATTTTTTCAACATCGGATTGTTTATAATAGTTTTCAAGAATATTTTTTGCAAAATTTGTATAAGAGGCCAAGGTCTCTTCTTCTACATTATAAGCAGTCTTTCTATAATCTGCAATATTCTCTTTTGTTAAACTATTTAAAGAATAAATAGACTTTATTGCAATCATTGTTGCTACTGAAATTATAGTAAAAACTATAATTAGTATAAGCTTAGTTCTAATTGTCATGTTTTTCATCTTAAGTCCTTTTTGGCTTTATGCTTACAATTATACATTTTTTTTGCATAAATTTATAATTATACAGCTAGATTAGGACATTTTTAAGACTTTTCTAGATGAGCTATTTAATTAGATAAAAAATAGTGGTTTAATTCTCTTTTAACCACTTATAAATTGTAGCTCTTGATATATGTAATATATCGCATAAGTAAGATATTACATTTCTAATTGAAAAAATACCTTCACTATTTAAATATAAAATCAACTCTTTTTTTTCTTTTGTTTTTAAATTTACAAGATCTTTATTCTTACTTTTTAAATAGTTATTTATTATTGTATTTGTATGACTTTTCCAATCTTGTGTAAATAATAGGTTTGGTTTTTCTTCACTATTTTCTAAATTTAAAAAACTTTTTAATGAATGAAATATATTTTCAAATGTATCAATATTGAAATTTATACACATCATTCCAATTATTTCATTGTTTTCATCTCTTATTATAGAAGAAACAGTTTTTAATTTTTTGCCATCTAAGTTCACTTTTTCATAAGGTCCTACAATATCAGATTTTAAAGATTTTATATCTTTTACATCATTTAGCATCTTATCTCCTACTTCTCTTTTTGAAAAGGTATTGCTAATATGAATTAATCTCTCTTCTTTTATATCATGTAATGCAACTTCAACATTTGGATAAAAGAGTTTTGCAATTGCATCGCAAGTTGTTTTGTGTGTTTGTAATTTTTTATTCATAAACAAATAATACTATAAATAAGACTTAAAATACAAAAAGTCTATATTTTACTTTTAAATTGACAAAATGTATATAAAAAAGTATAATTTTATTTTTTAAAGGATGGTAAATGTTAAAAGGAATAATTGTTTTACTTATATTTCAATTTTTAGGTGAATGCATAACAAAGCTGTTTTCACTACTTATTCCAGGTCCAGTAATAGGTATGATACTTCTACTTTTATTTTTAATGATAAGAAAAAGTAGTTTTAAAAGTTTAGATAATGCTGTATTTATTCACTTAAGATATCTTCCAATGCTTTTTATTCCAGCAGCAATGGGAATAATAACTCAAGCAGATATTTTGCAAAAAGAGTTTTGGGCAATATTAATTTCACTTGTTTTAGGAACAATCATAGCCTTAGCTTTTAGTGCAAAACTTATGGACTATTTGACTGAAAAAAGAGCAAAAAATGAACTTTGATGCAGTAATACAATATATTCATACAACACCACTTACATGGCTTATTTTGACACTGGCTTCTTTTAAAATAGGAATTATTGTTTATGAAAAATTTAATAAAAACACTTTACTTCAGCCAATAATAGTAGCTTATGCTATTATTATGAGTGTGATTTTATTGACAAATACTTCTTATAGAGAGTATTTTGAGGGTGTTAAAATAATTCATTTTTTTCTAGGACCTGCAACTGTTGCTTTAGCACTTCCTTTGTTTAATAACTTAAAGTATATTAAGTCTTTATTTATTCCAATTATTGCGACACTTATTATTGCAGGAGTATTTTCTATTGCAATTGCAGTTGGATTACTTTGGATTTTAGATGCAAAACTAGCAACAATATTATCAATGACAACAAAATCAATAACAGCTCCAATTGCAATTATTACTTCTGAACAAATAGGCGCAATTCCTTCATTGGCTGTTGGTTTTGTTATTATTACAGGTATTATAGGTGCACTTTTAGGAACAATTATTTTCAAAATAATTAAGATTAAACATGAAACTTCAAAAGGCTTTGCTCTTGGTTTGATTTCACATGGAATAGGAACCGCAAGAGCTATAGAAATAGGGCAAAAAGCAGCTGCTTTTTCTGCCCTTGCTATGGGTCTTAGTGGTATATTTACAGCGATATTTTTGCCAATTGTAATTTCTTTTTTTAAATAAAGGCAAAAGTAATTAATTTTTTACTCTATATATTGTATGCTTTGATATTAGATTTTACATAGGAAAAAAAATGTATCAAACCCGTAAGAGTACAAATAAAGGGCTAAAATGACCCTTCTTATTGTATATTTACTAATAGCAATATTAGTTTCATTTTTATGTTCTGTTTTAGAAGCAGTTTTACTTTCAAGTACAAGTAGTTATATAGAGTCTTTATCAAAAAAAGATGACTCAAAAGCAATAAAAATCTTAAAAAAATTAAAATCAGATATTGATAAACCAATCTCTTCAATTCTGATTTTAAATACATTTGCCCATACAATGGGTGCAGCAGGTGTTGGGGCTCAAGCACAAAATCTTTTTGGAGAAGAATGGCAAACATTAATAGCTTTTATTTTAACTTTGATAATTTTATATATATCTGAAATTATTCCAAAAACTATTGGGGCTATTTATTGGAAAAAACTATTAATTCCATCAGCTTATATAATCTCTTTTTTGATTAAACTTTCTTATCCTTTAGTTTGGATATCAACTTTTATTACAAATTATATTTCAAAAAATAAAGATTGCGGTAATAATATTTCAAGAGATGAGATTATGACAATTATTGCAATGGGAGAAAAAGAAGGCTCAATTTTATCAAAAGAGAGTACTCTTATTGCAAACTTATTTAAATTAAAAAATGTAAAAGCAAAAGATGTTATGACTCCAAGAAGTGTGGTTTTTGCATTTGATGAAAATACTACTATAAAAGAGGCTATTGATAGTGATAAAATTTATATTTATTCTAGAATACCTGTTTATAAAGATACTATTGATGATATTATAGGAATAGTTTTAAATCAATCAATATTAGAAGAGAGTATTGAAAATAGGGATAATAAAAAAGTAAAAGATATTGCTATGAATGTTTATAAAGTATCTGAAAATATTCCTGTTTCTAATTTGATTGATCTATTTGTAAAGAGAAAAACACATCTTTTTGTTGTAACAGATGAGTATGGACAAACAAGTGGTATTGTAACACTTGAAGATGTAATCGAGGCACTTTTAGGAGTAGAAATAGTTGATGAATTAGATGAAGTGGAAGATATGCAAATATTTGCAAAAAATAGAAATAGAATTATACAAAATAAAATGATGATTCAAAAAAGGAAAAATAGCATATGATGGACACACTATTTGTGTATGGAACTTTAATGCCAAACTGCCCAAATGCACATGTATTAGAGAATATTGTGGGTAAGTTTGTTCCTGCAACAGTTAAAGGAAAATTAATAGATGCAGGTTGGAGCGCAGGAATGGGATATCCTGGAATAAGACTTGAATCAGCAGAAGATACAGTTCATGGTTTTTTGTTTTATTCAAATAATCTTATAAATCATTGGGATTATTTAGATGAGTTTGAGGGTGCTGAGTTTATAAGGCAAGAAGTAACTGTTGAAAGATATGATGAATTAGATGTAAATACATATATTTATGTTTTAAAAGATGAAATTGAAGAAGAGTATTAACTTTTATTTGTAACCAAAATATGCACTTTTTTTTATATAATAAAGAAAAACCAAGGATAGCTTATGAAAAAAGTTTTATTTGTTTGTATTCATAATAGTGCAAGAAGTCAAATTGCAGAGGCTTTATTGAAAAAGTATTATGGAGATACATTTGATGTTTCAAGTGCAGGTTTTGAACCAGCAAGTTTAAATCCAACTGTTATTGAAGTTTTAAAAAATGAAGAAAGTTTGGATATCTCTTCTAATAGTGTAGATTCAGTATTTGATTTTTTTAAGCAAGGTAAGGCTTTTAATTATGTTATTACTGTTTGTGATGAAACAAAAGCTCAAAAATGCCCTTTATTCCCAGGTGTGAATCATAAAATAAACTGGAGTTTTGAAGATCCAAATAGTTTTAAAGGCTCTAAAGAAGAAGTTTATAATAAAGTAAAAAAAGTATATTTAGATATAAAAAATGAGATAATTAAGTTTGCAGAAATAGAAAGAATATAACTATATTTATTAATAAGTTCTTTTTTTCTCACTTTTAGATATAGTTTCAAAAAAATTATAAAAGAGATATTATCGTGAGTGAGAAAAAATTAGGACTTTTATATGCACTTAGTGCTTTTCTTTTTTGGGGGTTAACTCCAATGTATTACAAGCAAATAACAATGGTTCCTCCATTTGAGATTTTAGCTCATAGGGTTGTTTTTTCTGTTGTGGTGCTTGTATTTTTACTTTTTATTAGCAAGCAGTTCAATACTTTAAAACCTATTTTTAAAAGTCTTGCAAAGATGAAATATTTGATTTTTGCATCAATACTAATCTCAATTAATTGGTTTACATTTATATATTCAATCTCTGTAAATAAAATAGTTGAAGCAAGCTTGGGATATTTTATTACACCTTTAGTAACAGTTGCTTTAGGATTTTTGATTTTTCAAGAAAGGGTAAATAAAGCACAAGGTATTGCAATTGTTTTAGCAATAATTGCAGTTGTTTATCAACTTGCAACACTAGGAACAATTCCTATAATTGCATTGACTTTAGCCTTTTCATTTGGTTTTTATGGAATGGTTAGAAAAAAAATTGCAATTTCATCTATTCCTGGGCTTTTTATAGAAACAATAGTTATTTTACCAATAGCTTTGATATACTTAAACTTTTTAGTCCAAAATGAGCAAAGTGTATTTAATACTTTAAGCACTTATGATATGACAGTACTATCTTTAAGCGGACTTGTAACAGTACTTCCTCTTTTATGGTTTAATGCAGCTGCTACTAGAATGAGTTTAACAGCTTTAGGGTTTATTCAGTATATAGGTCCAACAGTTGCATTTTTAGTTGCAGTATTTGTTTATGATGAGGTTTTAAATCTAAATAAACTTATTACATTTACTCTTATTTGGGTAGCTTTAGTGATATTTTCACTTGATGGTTTAAAAAGAAGAAAAGCTTAATCTTTTCTTCTTATCTAAATAAAAGCAAAGGTTTTTTCATCTTTGAAAGAACTTTTGATGTAAAACTTCCAAAAATAAACTCTTTTACCCTTGAGTGTCCAAAAGCACCCATTGCTAAAATATCACAACTATTTTCATTAAAATAGTTTATAAGTAAATCTTCACTTGTTCCATCTAAAGTTTTTGTTTCTACTTCATAACCTTTTTTAGAATAAATCTCTTTTGCTTCTTGTAGAAGTGTTGCTGATTCTATTTTATTGGTATTAAGATTTACGATATCTCTTTTTACATCTTTAAATAGTGGGTTACTTGATGTTTGTTGTAAAAGTTTTTTTGATTCATTTGAACCATTATATGCTACAAGGAGTTTTTTAGGCTCTACATAATCACTATTTACTAAAAGTACAGGTTTATGTATATTTCTAATAATCTCTTTTACATTATCTCCAATTTCATGCTCTTCTTTGCTTTTAATACCTATTACTAAAGCTTCAATTTCATCTTCAAGCTCTAAAATATTATCAATAACCTCTCCATGAATTTGAGATATAATTACTTCATTGTTACAAGTTTGTGAAGCTCTTTGTTTAAGTTCATTTAAAATCTCTTTTCCTGATTTAATTGCAGATTTACTTTGCTCTTCTTCTTCTTTTGCAAGCTCTTGTAAAATATCATCTCTTTCCCCAAGAACTATACTTCCAGATAAATCAATTTTACTAGAGTAGTGATTGTGAACAACTATATTTAAAAACTTCAAAGGAAGATTCATATTATTTGAAATCTTAACTGCATAATCACAAGCAGAATAAGAGTAGTTTTTCCCATCTATACAACATAATACATAGCCCATCTTAATGTCCTCCCATTACTTTATCAATCTCTTCTGGTTTATCATGAACACCAAATCTATCTATAATAGTTTTACTTGCTTCGTTTTGACCTATTACTACAACTTCTGTTCCCTCACGTCTTAGTTTTATAACTGCTTTATCCAATGCATAAACAGCAGATACATCCCAAAAGTGAGCTCTTGATAAATCTATTACAACTTTATCTAATACTTCTTTAAAATCAAATGTTTCATAAAACTTATCAGCACTATTGAAAAATACTTGTCCCACAAACTCATATGTTTTAACCTCTTTATTTTCATCATAGCTTGTGTTACAATACATAAAGTGTGAGATTTTATTAGCAAAGAATAGTGAAGCAAGAAGAACACCTGCAACTACACCATGGGCTAAGTTATGAGTATAAACTGTAACAATTACAGTTACAATCATAACGATATTTGTAGATAATGGCAATGTTTTTAAACTTTTAATTGAGCCCCAATCAAATGTTCCAATTGATACCATAATCATAACAGCAACAAGGGCAGCCATTGGTATAATTGATATTATATCACTTAAAAATACAACCATAATAAGTAAAAATAAACCGGCTAATAATGTTGATAATCTTCCTCTACCACCTGATTTGATATTAATCACTGATTGTCCAATCATAGCACAACCTGCCATACCACCAAAAAAGCCAGAAACAATATTTGCAATACCTTGTCCCTTGCACTCTTTGTTTTTATCACTAGAAGTATCTGTTAAATCATCAACTATAGTTGCAGTCATTAAAGATTCAAGTAAGCCAACAACAGCTAATGAAACTGAATAAGGAAAAATAATTTGTAAAGTTTCAAAGTTCAATGGTACATCTGGAATTAAAAACATAGGTAATGTATCAGGAAGTTTTCCCATGTCTTCAACAGTTCTTATGTCTATTCCCATAAAATAAACTATTAAAGTTAAAACAATAATAGTTACTAAAGGTGAGGGTAAAATAGTACCTATTTTAGGAATATATGGAAATAGATAAATAATTCCTAACCCAAGAGCAGTTAAAGCATATACATGCCATGTTACATTTGTAAGTTCTGGAAGCTGAGCCATGAAGATTAAAATTGCAAGTGCATTTACAAAACCTACTACAACAGCTCTTGGAACAAAACTCATAAATCTTCCAAGTTTAAAATAGCCTGCAAGAATTTGGATTAACCCTGTTAGTAAAGTAGCAACAAGTAAATATTGAAGACCATAATCTTTTACTAAATCAACCATAAGTAAAGCCATAGCACCAGTTGCTGCACTAATCATACCAGGACGACCACCAACAAAAGAGATTACAACTGCAATACAAAATGAAGCATAAAGTCCCACTTTTGGATCAACACCTGCAATAATTGAAAATGCAATTGCTTCTGGAATAAGTGCAAGTGCAACAACAATACCAGCTAAGGAATCATTTTTTATGTTTCCAAACCATTCTTCTTTTTTAAAGTATCTTTTTACCATCTAGTTCCTTACTTTTGTTTTATTAAATTGATGTTTAAATAGACTAATTTGTAATGCAATAAATATTATTGTAGTTTGTTATTAAATATTTAAAAATGGAGTGTTTTATATGTAAATAACAAATATAAGATAAATAATATAGCTTACAAAAATAGTAGTAGTTTTATAATTTCTTATATTTGTTATAATCACATTTTAAAGCAGCCTTGAGAATTTTTTGGCAATTATATCTAAAAAAACTTTTATATAGGTTAGACTTTACATCCAACCTTTCTTTTTGAAAATATATAAAGGTGTTATAACTGATAGAGCCATTAGTCCAAGGGAAAATAAATATCCATATTCCCATTTTAATTCAGGCATAAGTGCAAAGTTCATACCATATATACTTGCTATTAATGTAGGAGGAAGAAAGACAACATTTACTATTGTAAATATTTTTACAACTTTAGTTTGCTCAATACTTAAAACGCCAACGAAAACATTTTGTAAGTATTCTAATCTTTCAAAATTAAATTGAGTATAATCAACAAGTGAGCGAATATCTTTAAGCATAATAGAGATATCTTCTTTTATATCTTGTTTGCAAAGATGAGATTTTAATAGTGAAGCTAGAATTCTTTGTTTATCTTTTAAGTTTTCTATTATTAACATATTTAATTCTTCAAGTTTTGATATCTTTCCTAAAATATCTTCATCTTTATTTTTATAATCTGTTAATACAAGTCTTCTTAGTTTTGTAATCTCTTTTGAAAGATCTTCTACAATATCAGCAACAGAATCAATTCTAACATCAAGTATAGCGTTTAAAATATCATCACCACTTTTAAAAACTCTAAATCCAGATGAGGCTATTTTTCTAGAAATATCATCAAAAGTTTTTAATTGTGTATATCTAATTGAGATTAGAAGTTCATTTTTTAAAATAAATGAAACAGTTTCATTTTTTGCATAATCTTCTTTAAAGAGTAAAAAGAAACTATTTATTTCTATACTCTCATTCTCTTCCCAATACCTTGAACTTATTTCAATTTCTTGACTCTCTTGTTTTGTTGGAAATTTTATATCAAAATTATTTTCTACTAACTTTAATACATCTAAAGCTGGAGAAACCATATCAATCCAATAAACATCTTTTAAGTTTTCTAAATCTGATAAGGCTTCAATCCCTAATGGCTGTCTTTTGTCTTTAATATAAAATTTTATCATAAGTAAAGCCTTTTGAACTATTTATTTTAGTAATTCTACAATGAATATTGTTATACTTACTTAAGAATATAAATTTTAAGAAGAACTATTCATTAAAGATATAACTTCTTGTTCATTTAAAAGTTTACCATTTGATTTTACTTTTCCATTAATTACAAGTGCTGGTGTACTCATAACATTAAAACTCATAATTTCTACAACATCTTCAACTTTTTCAACTTCATGAAAACCACCAACTTTTGAAACTGCTTTTTTTACAGTTTCTTCTAAAGCTTTGCATTTAGGACAACCTGTTCCAAGTATTTGTAATTTCATTTTTTATCCTTTTTTGATTTAAAATTGTTAATAAATTTTATAAAATAGTATTAAATAAATATCCTGTTAAAAGTATAGCACTTCCTACAATAGCAAAAAATATTGATATTAGCTTTATACTTAATACTCTTTTTAAAATCATAGCTTCTGGAAGACTTAAAGCAACAACAGCCATCATAAAAGATAAGGCAGTTCCTAAAAGCATTCCTTTTTGAGTTAAAACCTCTACAAGGGGTAAAATCCCAGCAGCATTTGAATACATGGGAATACCCATAAAAACAGCAACAATTGGAGCATACCAAGCATCTCCACCTGCATATTTTGTTATAAAATCAGCTGGGATATAGCCATGTATAAATGCACCAATACCAACACCTATTATTACATATAAATATATTTTTCTAAATATATCATCAGTATTTATCCATGCTTCTTTAAGTTTATATGAAAAAGGTTCTTTCTCTTCTTGATATTGTGCATCAATAGGCTTTACTTCAATTAAAACCTCTTTGTCTAAATTCATACTTCCAATAATTAATCCAGCTACAATAGCAATAAGTATTCCAATACTTACATAAAGTAAAGCAATTTTCCAACCAAATAGTGAAAACAGTAAAGCAATAACAACAGCATCACTAAGTGGAGCTGAGATTAAATATGAAAAAGTAACTCCTAAAGGTATTCTAGCTTGTAAAAAACCTAAAAATAAAGGAATTGCACTACAAGAACAAAAAGGGGTGATAACTCCAAAAATTGCAGCTAAAAAATGACCAACAATCTTGTTTTTACCACTAATATACTCTCTTGCTTTTTCAATAGGAAAATAACTTCTTAAAAGTGTAACAATGTAAATAATAGTAATTAAAAGTATAAAAATTTTTATAGTATCATAAATAAAAAAGTGTAATGCTTCACCTAAATGACTACCTTTTTCAAGGTTTAAAATATCAAATACAAATATTGCACTTAAATTTACGAGCCAATCAAACATATAATCTCCTAGTGTAAAATGTATTTATCAAGATATATTGATAAATTAAAATAATAGTTTTTATAAAAGTGCATGTTTTACTTTAGGAAGTAATATTTCTTCTATTTCTATATATGTTTTTTTAAATGCTTCAAAATCTTTTCCATCTGGATCTTCAAATCCCACATGAATAACTTTAGTCTTTTTAGGAAACATAGGGCAAGTTTCATTTGCATGATCACATACAGTTACTATTAAATCGTATTCATTATCTATTACTGTATCAATTGTTTTTGAATGATACTTCTCTTTCCAAATTCCTTTATCTTCAAGAATTTTTTTAGCATTAGCATTTACTTTTCCACTAGCTTTTACTCCACTAGAATCAGCACTTATACCATCACATTTTGCATTTATTAAAGCCTCTGCTATGATACTTCTACAAGAGTTTCCTGTGCATAAAATTAAAACTTTTTTTTCCATTTTTTATCCTTTTAAATTAATGTAAGTAGTACTATTAATAGTACTGGGGGTGTTATTATCATACCAAATTTACTATATTGGGCAAAAGAGATATTTACACCTTTTTTTGCTAAGACATGAAGCCATAATAGCGTAGCTAAGCTACCAAATGGAGTCATTTTTGGTCCTAAGTTACATCCAACTATATTTGCATAAATCATAGCTTGATTTCCAATATCTTCTAAAGCTATATCCATAATCATAATTGTTGGCATATTATTCATAATAGCACTTAAAAATGCTGCAATAAAACCTGTACTTATAACTGCAATGGCATCACCTCTTAGGCTTAAATCTTTTAAAACTATTGTCAAATAATCAGTTAATCCTGCATTTTTAAGTCCATAAACTACGATATAAAGTCCAATACTAAACCATACAACTTGCCATGGTGCATCTTTTATAATAGTTTTTGGATTTACTGTTTTAGCAATACTTGCAATTATTAAAAATATTATACCTCCACCTAAAGCAAATAAACTAACAGGTAATCCATAAATATCTCCAATAAAATAACCTACAAGTAAAACTGCTAAAAACAGCCATGAAAAATAGAATAGTTTCATATTTTTAATAGCACTTTTTGGCTCTTTTAAAAGTGATATATCAACACTTTTTGGAATATCTTTTCTTAATATTATCCATAAGAAAAATATTGATGCTATTACACTTACAATATAAGGAATAAACATATCAAAGAAATATTGAGCAAATCCTATATTAAAGTAATTAGCAGTAACTATATTTGTAAGATTTGAGAATACAAAAGGTAAAGAGGCACTATCACTTATAAATCCACCAGCAAGTAAAAATGCAATAATAGTTTTTAAATTTAGTTTTAATATTCTCATTTTTGCAAGTAAAATAGGAGTTAGTATAAGTGCTGCTCCATCATTTGCAAAAAGTGCTGAAACAAAAGCACCTAATAAGATAGAGTAAACAAACATTTTCAAACCATTTCCATTTGAAAATCTTGCCATTTTAAGTGCAGCCCATTCAAAAAAACCAATTTCGTCAAGTACTAAAGAAAGAATAATAATACCTATAAATGCTAAAGTTGCATCCCATACTATACTTGTAACAATTTGTACATCACTAAAACTTACAACACCTGCTATTAAAGCAATTATTGCTCCAATTACTGCTGTTGTTCCTATTTGTAAACCTTTTGGTTGCCAAATAACAAAAATAAGTGTTACTAGAAAAATTCCACTTGCTAAAATCATATATTTGTTCCTTCTTTTTCATTTGAGCAACTTTTTTTAAGTATAGGTATATTTAACTCAAGATAACTAATCTCTTTTAAAATAGATTGTCTAAATTCATCCATTGGAGTTCTTATATTATAATAAGCCCATCTTCCTTTTCTTTCAACACTTAAAAAACCAGCTTCTTTTAATATTTTCAAGTGTCTTGAAACTCTTGATTGAATCATATCAAAAGAGTTTTCTATATCACAAACACAAATTTGTTTATTAATGTCAATAAAGTTTAAAATTCGTAATCTTGTCTCATCATTTACAGCGCTCATTGTTTTTAAAAAAGTATCCATTTAGACTCCTTGCAAAATTATAACATATTAATATTTATATATCAAGATATATTGATGTATTTTTTAATACAGTTTTAATAAAATTAAAGAATATTTAATTAAAATCTTGTTTATTTTGTGACTATTAAGGTTGATATGAAAAATTATTCTAAAATTAAAATGGCATTTTTATTTGTTGTTTTTTGTAATGTATTAGTGGATATTTCCCATAAGATTATTCTTCAAAATATTGCATTTAAAGTTTTTGATGGAGCTACTCAAGTTTTTTGGATATCCATAATAAATCTTTTAATAATCACCCCTTTTATATTATTATTTTCTTTTAGTGGATACTTAAGCGATAGATTTAATAAGCGAGATATTTTAATATATGGGGCATTTTCTTCTTTTAGTTTAAGCTTATTGATACTTCTTGCATATATGTTTTCAAGTTTTTACTTAGCAATGTTTTTTCTTTTTTGTTTAGCTATTCAAAGTGCTATTTATTCACCTGCAAAGTTTGGAATAATAATAGATATTTATGGTAAAAATAATATTGCTTTAGGAAATTCTCATTTGCAAGCTATTTCTATTATTGCAATTTTATTTGCTATGGCTGTTTTTTCTTATATTTTTGAAACTTTTTATACTACATATAATTTAAGTATTCTTTCAAATGAAAATGAATTATTAAATAGTGTAATGCCACTTGCTTTTTGTATTATTCCTATTGCTTTTTTAGAGCTTACAGTATCATTTTTAGTATTGAAAAAATTAAAAATAAACAAAAAAAGAAAAGCTTATGCTTTTGATTTAAAAAGATATATCAAAGGTGACTTACTTGCAAAAAATATAAAACACATTACATCAAATCATATAATATTTTTATCAATTATAGGTCTTAGTGTTTTTTGGGCTGTTTCACAAGGTATGCTTGCAGTATTTCCATCTTATGCAAAACAGTATTTAAATATACAAGATGTATTTATAATAAATATAATTTTAGCCTCAAGTGGAATAGGAATTGCATTGGGAGCATTTTTTTATTCAAAGTATTCAAGACATTATATTGAAGTAGGAACCATTCCTATTGCAGCCATATTTATGGCAACAACAATTTTTACTTCTACTTTACTACAAACGCCAACACAACTAATAATAAATTTTATATTTTTTGGTTTCTTTGGAGGCTTGTTTATTGTTCCTTTAAATTCATTGATTCAATTTAATAGTAAAAGAGTAAAACTTGGGACTATTTTAGCAGGAAGCAATTGGCTTCAATCAATTTTCATGTTTGCAATTTTAGTTATGACAACTATTGTTTCATATTATAATTTAGATACTTTATATACAATTTATATTTTACTTGCAATTACTATTATTGGTGCTTTTTATACAGTTATATCAATTCCTCAATCTATGATACTATTTTTTTTAAAATTTATTGTTGGTTTAAAGTATAAGCTTGAAGTTAGTGGAGTTGATAATATTGATTCAAATAAAGGAGTTTTACTTTTAGGAAATCATGTTTCATGGATTGATTGGGCAATAATTTATATGGCAACTCCAAGAGATATTAAGTTTGTAATGGAAAAATCAATTTATGAAAAGTGGTATTTAAACTGGCTTTTGAAGTTTTTTAATGCCATATCTATTTCTAGTTATTCAAGCAAAAAAAGCTTTTCAATAATTGCAAATGAACTTGATAAGAAAAATGTAGTAGTGATTTTTCCAGAAGGAGCAATTACAAGAAATGGACACTTAGGAGAGTTTAAAAAAGGTTTTGAAAGAATTTTATCTTTAACTACACAAGATGTAGATGTGGTAGCTTTTTATATAAGAGGTTTATGGGAGAGTATGTTCTCAAGAGCAAATAAAAAATTTATTCAAAATAGAAGAACAAATTTAGTTACAGTTTCCTTTTCAAAACCAATAAAAAAAGATAAAGCAAATGCAAATAGAATCAAAAATGAGGTTTTAGATTTATCTACTACAGCTTGGGTAGAGCATATAAAAAATATGCAAACTGTTCCTTGTGAAATTTTTGATAGATTAAAGCAAGTAAAAACAAAAACTATAATTACAGATTCAACAGGACTTACATTAAGTGCATATAAATTTTTAACTGTTTCAATACTTTTTAAAAATCTTTTAAAAAAGTATGAAGAGAGTAGTATCGGTGTTATGCTTCCTGCAAGTGCTGCTGGAAGCTTTATAAATACAGCTTTATTAATGCTTGGAAAAAAAGTAATAAATGTAAACTATACAAGCTCTTTTAAAGTAGTTGTAAATTCACTTAAAAAAGCAGAAGCAAAAAGAGTAATAACTTCTAAAAAGTTTTTAGAAAAATTAAAAGACAAGGGAATAAATCTTGATGAATTAGAAAATAATTTTGAACTTATTATTTTAGAAGAGGAAAAGAAAAAGTTATCAAAATTAAAAGGATTAATAACTTTATTAAGTGTAGTTATTCTTCCAAGTTTTATATTAAAAACTTTTCATATAAAAAAAATAAAAAAAGATTCAACTGCACTTATTATGTTTAGTAGTGGAAGTGAAGATACTCCAAAAGCAATTGAATTAAGCCATGATAATATTGTTGGAAACTGTTCACAAATTGCAAATGTATTAAATGTAAAAGATGAAGATATTATTTTAGGTTCATTACCTCTTTTCCATGCTTTTGGAACAGTTGTAACGACTTTTTTACCTTTAATGGAAGGAGTTTTCACAGTTTGTAGTGCAGACCCAACTGATGGTCAAACTATTGCAAAACAAGTTAGTAAATATAAGGTTACTATTATGTGTGGAACTTCTACTTTTTTTAGGCTTTATACAAAAAATAGAAAAATAAATCCTTTAATGTTTGAGTCTTTAAGGTTTGTAATAGCAGGTGCAGAAAAATTAAGTGAAAAAGTTGCAAATGAGTTTTATAAAAAGTTTAATAAGCAGATTTTAGAAGGTTATGGGACAACTGAAACTTCACCTGTTGCAGCTTGTAATTTACCTGATATTGTTGCTTCTGATTTTAGTATTCAAAAAGGAACATTAAAAGGAAGCGTTGGTATGCCAATACCTGGAACTATGATAAAAATAGTTAATCCTGAAACCTTTGAGCCTTTAGAAGTTGAAGAAGAAGGAATGGTTTTAATAAGTGGTATTCAGGTTATGAAAGGCTATTTAAATGATAAAGAAAAAACAAAAAGTGTATTAAAACAAATAGATGGTAGAACTTGGTATATCACAGGTGATAAAGGCAAAATAAATAGTGAAGGATTTTTGAGCATTGTTGATAGATATTCAAGGTTTGCAAAGATTGGTGGAGAGATGATAAGTTTATCTTTTATAGAAAGAAAAATTGAAAAACTTATTGATGATGATGTTGAAATTGTGGCAAGTGCTATGAAAGATGAAAAAAAAGGAGAGAAAATAGTTTTGCTTTTAAGTAATATCTCTTCTTTAAAACTTCAAGAGTTAAAGCAAAAAATTAAAAACTCTTTTGATAATAAACTTTTAATTCCAAGTGAATATAAAGTAGTAGAACAAATACCAAGACTTGGTAGTGGAAAGATGGATTTTAAAGCTGTTTCTAAATTAGCTTCAAATGAAGATTAATCTTCATTTGAGCAAATAAGATTGATAATTTCATCTTGTTTCCCACAAAAAGTTCCATTTTTCTCAATCAAAATTAAATCTCTTGTGTAATTTTTAGTACTAGCAAGTTTAGCACTTTCAATCTCGATATTAAAATCATCAAATATTTTTGCAATATAAGCAAAAAGTCCTTTTTGATCTTTTGTTTTTACTTGTAGTGAAGCTAGGTATGGACTATGATTGCAGTTTGCAATAACTTCACTTTTTTTGATAACAGGTTTTTTAGTTTTTGTTATCTTACTCATATCAAATGAACTTTCAATTATTTGTTTAACAAGCTCAATATCTCCTTGATCAACTTTTTCACTAAAAGTAATCTCAAAAGCTTTTTTCTCATCATAAAGTTTAAAAATATTCATACTAAAAATATTTAAAAACTCTAATTTACCAAGTAAAAAACCTAAATTTAAAGGAATTTTTCTAATTATTCTAATAACCAATTGTTCATCATTTGTGATTTTATAAATATAGCTATTTACATCTTTTGCTTTTATTGCAATATCTAAAATATCTTCAGCTTTTAATCTTAAGAAAATTTGATTTGATGAGATATACTTTATTTTTCTTTTCATAAGATTAGATAACTCTTTGTATCTTTTTAAATTTTTAATTGTATTGATTTTTGCAACCCTTCTTGAGCTTTCTTTTAATAACTCAAGATTCTCAAAAGCTGGAAGTGATTGAAAATAGAGTTCTTTTAAAAGTGAAGCCGTTGAGCTATTAAACACATTTTTACCAACTGCTGAGATATCAGCATAAGTTACAATATAAAGCATTTTTAACATTTGTCTTGATTTTACAATACCTGTAAATGCTAAGATTATTCTTTCAGAGTATATATCTTCATTTTTAGCATAAGCACTCATTTTATTATGATATCTTACTAATTGACTTCCCATTTGCACTTGTTTGCTATCAAAATCTAAAGAAAGCATGAAATTCTTAGAGAGTTTTTCTCCTGCTATATGATGATCTCCAGTTCTTCCTTTTCCTACATCATGTAAAAGTGCAGCAAGTTTTGTGACTGATTTTTCACTAGGAGTTAGTGAATCATAAATCTCTTTGATAAATGTATCTTCAATATTTTCAATCTTTTTTAAGGTTTTTATTGAGTGTATATCAACTGGGTGTTGATGATATCCATCAAATTGAGGTTGATTTATTATTTTTTTTGTAATAGGTATTATTGCTTTAAATAAATTTGAATTATATAAAAGTTTTATTATTGGATATAAAGATGTTTTTAATAATAAAGCTTTAATGTTTTTCTTTAATTCATTTGTTTGTTTTGTAGGAACTTTGATTTTACTAGCATAATAAATATAAGATCTATCAAAAGATTTAACTTCTTTTGGTAAAGATATTAACTCTTTTAAAAATAGATTTAAACTTATAGGTTTTCTATGAAAAGATGTATAAACTTTTCCCTCAAATAAATAAAGGTTCTTTTTAAGTCTTGTACTTTTTAATAGTTTTAATTCAGTATTTTGTTTTAATAAAACTCTTGCAAACTTTTTTACCATTACAGTAGAAAAGAAATGAATATTGTGCAATGAGTACAAAAGTTTTGACATACATTGTCTCTCTTTTGTATATCGTGGTTTATTTACAAAGCCAAGTTTTGAACTAAGCTCTGGCAATACATCAAAGTTTACAACATCTAATTTTCTTTTTGAGATATTGTGAAGTGCATTTCTAACTTGAAAAATATACTCCAATGAACTTCTATATATTTTGTGTTCTTCTTCTGTTATCTCTTTGCCTATTAAATCTTTAGTATTTTGTGTGCCATAAAGAATATAAGACATCCAAGAAATCATATTTGATTCTCTAAGTCCTCCATATCCATCTTTTATATTTGGCTCCATTTTTAGTGGATATTTTAAAAGTCTTTGTTTATGCTCTTCAAGTTTTTCAATTACAAAATCTTTTATATCTGTTTTTCTAATACTATTTAAAGTATTCTCATAAGCAAACCAAAGATATTTTGAACCACAAATTACCCTTGATTCAATAATTGATGTTTTTATTGTAATATCTTCTTTTACAGCATCTTCTATCTCATTTAGTTCATGAACTCTTGAACCTAGTTTTAATCCACAATCCCAAGCAAGAGTGATAAAATCCTCCATAATCTCTTTTAAATTATAACCTTTAATATCTTCATAAAGTATCATTAAATCAATATCAGAATAGATGCAAAGTTGTTCTCTTCCATAACTTCCAAGGGCAACTAAAGTAATAGGAATAGATGTACTCATAGGCTGGTATGAGCCAAAATGTTTTCTTAGAATATATTTATATAAAGAAGTTAAAAATTTATCTGTATGTTTTGTATTTTTTACAAAGAAATCTTTACCTCCTGTAGTGTCAAGTACAATATCAATCGATTTTTTATACTCTTTTATATGATTTTTAAATACCTTTGATATCTCAAAATCACTTGCATTATTTGAGATTAACTCTTCTACTTTTAAATTAACTTCATTTAAATTAAATTCACTAATCATAATAACTCTTTATGTATATCTAGTTTTTTTCTTAAGGTAATTCTATTTAATCCCAAATATTTTGCCATTTGAACTTGAGATTTATATTTTTTCTTGGCTGCTTTTAATAAAGGTACTTCAAAAAGATATAAGAAATCTTTATAAGAGTTTTCTCCTTGTAAGTTTGTAAACATGTAGTTTTCTAAAAACATTAAAATCTCATCTTCGCCTACTGTTTCAAAAAGATAAGAAAAGTATATAGACTTTCTTAAGCTATGAGCATTTTTATTTGTATTTAGCATAAGTTTTGAGGGAAGTATTTTTTCTGTTCTTAAAACTTTACTTGCCTCATTTGAAAACTTTTGAGTTAGTAGTTTTAAATCATCTTCTCTTTGATTTAAAGGTGGAATTGAAAGGGTAATAGAGAAAAAATCATTTAATTTTGGATTTAGTTTTTTTGCTTGTGTTGTTGCAATTATTCTAATCTCATTCTCTTCTATCCAAGATAAAAGAAGATCAACATTGGTTAGTTCTTCAATTTTTTCTATAATAATAGTTTGTTTATTAATATCTAAAACTTTTTGAGAAATATCTTTTTGAAGTTCATAGCATGTAAATATTTTTGCATCAGGAGTTATAAACTTTGCTAAAGTTTTCTTTCCTACTCCTGTTTCCCCATATATTAAAGCGTGAATATTTACAGCTTGTAAAAGTTTTGCTGAATTTAAAATCTCTTTAGAGTTTGATGATGCGGCTATAAACTCTTGCATTTTTTATCCTTTACTTTTTCTTTTTATCTAAATAAACAAATATTGCTAAAGCAACTAAGATTATTGATACACCAGAGATTAAATATAATGCATTAATCATCTCTTCATATCCATCAATAGCTATTTTAAATACAACAATTAAGGCTTCAATTGATAGAGCAATAATAATAGTAATTAAAAATTTTGTTATCATTTTTGTTTCAACTCTTGAACTTTTTGCATAAGATTTGAAAAATACCTCTTGTTCTAAAATGGTTTTTGCTAAATCAAAAATAGCCATACCTAAAGTAAGTGCTATTATTGGTTTAAACATAAACTCTAATTTAATATCTTGATTTTGAAATAAATATAATACAAAATCATATAATGAAAATAAGATTGTAATTACTGCTAGTGTAATCATTGAAAAGCCTACAAAAAGATAAAAACTTCTTGTCATAGCATGAAAAGGTTTATGTAGTTCAATTAAATTTAATTTTTCAAGTAAGATATCCAATCTAAAATCTAAAAATATAATTTCATCATCTTCTTTAATTGATACTGTAATACAGTTATTTCTAGTGGCACTACTTATATAAGGTTTTGAAAAAGCTATATGATTATTTTTTAATTCAAGTTTTGAAATTAAATGTGATCTATCTTTATCTTTACCTCTATTATCGGTTTTATTCTTATAAATATCATCTGAAGTTTGATGCTTTGTATTTTTATCTACAATATATACTAATTCAAGTGAAGGAAAAAGATTAAATAGTTGTGCAAAATTTATTTTTTTATGTGAAGATAATCTTCCTATATTTCTCAAACTCTCTTGTAGAAAATAATCAACTTTATCTTGGTTTTCTTCATATACTTCTAAAAACTCTCTCATTAGTACTCCTTTTGATACTTTAATAATACTAAAATTAAAAGCTATTTATATTATAAAGTATGTATAAAAACTATTCAATTGTATATAAATTAATTTTATTTGTAAAGGTCTTAAATAAAAGATTTAAAATAAATGAATAAAAAATATATAATATATTGTATATAAAATATACACTAAGTATGTTTACAATCTAAAATTTATGTTTTATACTGAAAGCATAAAAACCAAAAGGAGACTTATGGAAAATTTTGCTGATGTAAAATATATCTTAGATGGGTTCTTGTTTGTATTTGCAGGAATTCTTGTTATGTGGATGGCAGCTGGGTTTGCTATGTTAGAAGCTGGTCTTACTAGAACAAAAAATAATGCAACTGTACTAACAAAAAATATTGCACTTTTTGCAATATCTTGTATTATGTTCTATTTTGTAGGATACAACTTTATGTATGGAGATGGTTCATCATTTATTGGAAGTGGAGCTATGCTTTCAGGTAAAACAAATGAAGCGATGGGATATCCAGTTATGGCTGATTTCTTTTTTCAAGTTGTATTTGTAGCAACAGCAGCTTCTGTTATCTCAGGGACAATTGCAGAAAGAATGAAACTATGGCCATTTCTTATATTTGTAGTTATATTAAGTGGTGTAATTTATCCAATTCAAGGTCACTGGACATGGGGTGGAAGTGAATTAGGTGGAATTCTTGCAGGTTTTTCTGATTTTGCTGGTTCTACAATTGTACACTCAGTTGGTGGTTGGGCTGCACTTGCTGGAGTTTTAATTCTTGGAGCAAGAAAAGGCAAGTATGGTAAAGATGGTAGTGTAAGACCAATTCCTGGTTCAAATTTAACACTAGCAACACTTGGTACATTTATTTTATGGATGGGTTGGTTTGGATTTAATGGTGGTTCACAATTAGCTTTAGGAAGTAAAGCAGATATTGATGGTATTGCTTTAGTTATTGCAGATACAAACATGGCAGCTTGTGCTGGTGCAATAGCAGCAGCTATATTGACACAATTAATTTACAAAAAAGTAGATTTAACAATGGTGTTAAATGGTGCTTTAGCAGGACTTGTATCTGTAACAGCAGGACCTGATTTGGGAATGGTTATTTCTTTTATTGAGGGTATTGTAGGTGGAGTTTTAGTTGTAATTGCAGTTCCTTTATGGGATAAATTAAAAATTGATGATCCAGTTGGTGCGCTTTCTGTTCACTTAGTTGCAGGTATTTGGGGAACATTAGCAGTTGGTATTTTTAATCCAGATGTTTCGTTTTTTGCACAAGTTAAAGGTGTAGTTATAATTGGTATTTTTGTATTTGTTTCATCATTTATTGTATGGAAAGTTCTTGATTTAGTAATTGGATTAAGAGTTGATGAGGAGACAGAAATCAATGGTCTTGATATTCATGAAACAGGTTTAGAAGCTTATCCTGAATTCAAAAGATCATAATCTATATAAAGGATTGACAAATGAAAAAAATTGAAGCGATTATTAAACCTTTTAAACTTGATGATGTAAAAGAAGCCTTAGTTGATTTAGGAATCACAGGCATGACAGTATCTGATGTAAAAGGTTATGGAAGACAACAAGGTCACTCTGAGCTTTACAGAGGTGCTGAGTATATTGTTGATTTTCTTGCAAAAATCAAAATAGAAGTAGTTGTAAATGATGAAGATGTTGAACAAACAATAAAAGCAATTATTGAATCTTCTAAAACAGGGAAAATTGGTGATGGTAAAATCTTTGTTACACCCTTAGATGAGGTTGTAAGAATTAGAACAGAACAAAGAGGTTCTGAAGCAGTTTAAAAGGGGCAAAGTGCCTCTTTTTAAACAAATGTATAAAATATATACAAAAAAAATAGTTCTACTTTTTAATTTCTTATTATAATTATTCTATAAAAATCATTTAGGGGATAATTTATGGAGATTGAATCAATATCTTATGTGCTAGATACCTTTTTTGCTATTTTTGCAATGGTATTAATCATTTTTATGGTTCCAGGTTTTGCTATGCTTGAAGCAGGACTTGTAAGAACAAAAAATGTTACAGCAGTCTTAACAATCAATACTTTAATTTACGCAGTTGCATCTTTAGCATTTTTACTTTTTGGATACTCAATTGCATTTGGTGATTTTGGAAGTGATAGCATGAGTAAATGGGCAGCTTTTCTTTTTCAAATGGCATTTGTGGGAAAAGTAGTAAATATTATGAGTGGAGGAGTTAGTGAAAGGGCAAAGGTTATTCCTTTGGCATTTTTTACAGTAATAATGGCATCTATTATTTATCCTCTTGTAGTAAATGTTACTTGGGGTGCAAACTTTTTAGAAAATACAATATTAAATTTAAGCATGTATGATTTAGCTGGTTCAACTGTAATTCATAGTACAGGAGGTTGGGCATTACTTGCTGCAATTTTAATTATTGGAAATAGAAAAGGAAGATATCCTAAAACTGGAGGAGTTAGAGTAATTCCAGCTTCAAATATTCCTTTAGTTACTTTAGGTGCAATGTTATTATGGATTGGTTGGTTTGGATTTAATGGTGGAAGTGTTGGCTCAATTGCTAGTAAAGAGAGTGCAAATGCAGTTGCACTTACTATTTTAAATACAAATACAGCAGGACTTGCAGGAGCTATAATGGTATCTATTATAATGTATATAAAGTATTTAAAGTTAGACTTAACAATGATATTAAATGGAGCGTTAGGTGGTTTAGTTGCAATTACTGCTGGACCTGATTTATATAATATTTATACACCCATATTAATTGGTGCAATTGGTGGAGCTTTAGTTGTATTTGCAGTATCATTTTTTGATAAACTAAGAATTGATGATCCAGTTGGTGCCCTTTCTGTTCATTTAGTAAATGGTATTTGGGGTACTTTAGCTGTTGGTATATTTGCTAGTAATGGTCAAGATATTACATTTTTTGGACAGTTAAAAGGAGTCTTTGTTGTTGGAGTATTTGCTTTTATTGTTTCATATGTGATTTTATTTGTGTTAAATAAAATTGTTACACTTAGAGCACATAGCGATGAAGAGATGCAAGGCTTGGATGTTCAAGAGTGTGGTCTTGAAGCATATCCTGAGTTTAAAAGAGCATTTTAATGCTTCTTGGTATTTTAAAATTTAAGATAATTTTAATTTAAACAATTTTTGTTAAAATATAAGAACTAAAAAAAGGAAAAGTAGTGAAGAAAATAGAAGCAATTATTAAACCATTTAAATTAGAAGATGTAAAAGATGCATTAAGTGAAGCTGGTATTACAGGTATGACAGTTTCTGATGTAAAAGGTTATGGAAGACAGCAAGGTCATTCTGAACTATATAGAGGCGCTGAATATGTTGTGGACTTCTTGCCAAAAATTAAATTAGAGCTTATTGTTGCAGAAGATCAAGTAGATAATACAATCTCTATAATTACAGAATCAGCAAAAACAGGAAAAATAGGTGATGGTAAAATTTTTGTTAGTAGTATTGAAAAAGTTGTAAGAATTAGAACAGGAGAAGAAGACGAGGAAGCTATTTAGTATGCAAAAATTTATAATTGATTCACCTTTGGACATGCATCTTCATTTAAGAGATGAAGATATGCTAAAACTTGTAGCTCCACATACATCACAAACTTTTGCAGGTGCATTAATAATGCCAAATTTAGTTCCTCCTGTAACAACAAAAGAGGCTTTAATTTCTTATAAAAATAGAATCTTAAAAGCATGCGAAGGGGACACTTTTATTCCATATATGACTCTATTCTTTCAAAATAATTATTCTTATGAATTTTTAAATGATATTAAAGATGAAATAATAGGAATTAAATTATATCCAGCAGGTATTACAACAAATTCAGAGACTGGTGTCTCTTCTATGGATGTAGATGTTTTAAGACCTACATTAGAAATAATGAGCAAGTTAAATATTCCTTTATGTGTTCATGGTGAAACAAATGGTTTTGTTATGGATAGAGAAAAAGAGTTTATGCCAATTTATGAATCTTTAGCATTAAATTTTCCTAATTTAAAAATTATAATGGAGCATATAACTACAAAAGATGCGGTTGAGCTTTTAAACAAATATGACAACCTATATGCAACTGTTACTTTACATCATCTATTGATTACGCTTGATGATGTAGCTGGCGGAGCTTTAAAACCACATCTATTTTGTAAACCTATAGCCAAAAGATATGAAGATAAAGAAGCTTTATTACAAGCAGCATTAAATGCTCATCCTAAGCTAATGTTTGGAAGTGATAGTGCTCCTCATCCTAAACATAAAAAAGAGTGTTGTGGTTGTGCTGCTGGGGTATTTACATCTCCTATTGCATTACAAGTATTAACAGAACTTTTTGAAAAATATGAAAAACTAGATAATTTAAATGCATTTGTTAGTTTGAATGCACAAAAAATATATGATTTTGAACCTTTAAATAAAAAAATAACTTTAATTAAAAAAGAGTTTGAAGTGCCAAATATTTATGAATATAAAAATGAAAATGTAGTTCCAATGTATGCAGGTGAAAAAATTAATTGGAGTATAGAAAGTATATTATAAAGTAAGCCTTTGCTTACTTTTAATAAATACCTTTTTCTGCTAATAAACGCTTGATATTTGCATTTGTTTCTTTTGCTTTTTGTTCTCTATCTTCTCTCATTATTCTTAATATATCTAGAGTTTCTTGTTTTTCATGATCAATATTTGCCTCAATTTGAACAGCTTTTCTATTATTTGAAATTCCAGAGAGTCCAACAAATTTTTCTTTATTATTAATGTAAAGTTTTGAAGATGAAGAAGTTGCATTTTTATTAAATACAATTACATCACCTTTTTTTAGATTTAATATATCTTCAACATTCATCTCTGTTTCTGCCATAATTGCTTGAATGTGCATTTTTGCACCTGAAATAAGTGTTGTTATATCTCTTCTTCTACTGATTTTTCTATTTTTCCCCTCAGAGAAAATTCTTTCAACAATTTTATTTAAAAGTTGTTCAATATAAGAAATAGGGTAACAAATAGACAAAAAACCTGATTCTTCATCAATAGTAATTTCAAGTACAACAAGTAAGACAATTTCATGATCAGAAATAATTTGAATTGCATTGGCATTTGTATCTCTTGATTCTATTTTGAAATTTAAAGTAGTTACTTCATCCCAAGCTCTATACATATGTTTTACAAACATTTTATAGAAGTGATCAAAAATCTCTACTTCAATTTCTGTTAATTCCCTATCTAAATTATCACTTGCAGCAACTGCTCCACTTCCTAGAAGTTCTGCAATTATTTTATGTGAAATTCCAGGGTTGCACTCAATTACTATTCTTCCCTCAAGAGGTTTAATTGATAGTGTATTAAGAGAAGTTAACTGAGGAATTGAAAGAATAAACTCTCCATAAGTCATTTGCTCAATTGAGTAAAGTTTTATATCTACAATTTTTCTAAGCATTGCTGAAAGATCAGTAATTAAATCTCTTAGCATCTTATCATGTAAAGTAGAAAAAGCTTTAAATTGTTCATTTGAGATTCTATTTGGTTTTTTAAAATCATAAATTGAATAGTTTTTTTCTTTAGATATAGGTTTTTCTTCGACGGTTGTGTCGATATCTTCACCTTGTTCGGCTATATCTAAAAGGGCATCAATCTCATCTTGACTTAAAAATTCAGCCATTCTTATCCTCTTATTTCAACTTCAGCATCTATTGAACCTAAGTCTTTAATTAATTTTATAGTTTCAATTATATCTGTAATAGGTAACTTCATTACTTTCATTGCTCTCATTAAATCAGAAACTGTTGGAGCACTTTTTGTGTTAATTAGGGCGTTGTCTATATTTACTTCTGCTGGGTTATTTCCAACTTTTACATCATCACCAATGTCAACACCTCTATTTATAGCTCTATCATTCCAATCTTCTTCATTTAAGTTGGATTTTTTTACTCTTAAAGTAAAGTTATCTCTACTTATTGTAACGGGGTCAATTTTGATATCAGCACCCGCAATTATAATCTCTCTGTTCATGTCAATTATGATTTTTCTTTTAAATGAATCATCAAGTTCAATATTTTGAACAACTGATAAAAATTTTACAATAGACATTGTTGGCGGTTTTTTTATTTTAATAGTTCTTGTATCAATAGCTTTTGCAATTCTTTTACCAAATCTAGCATTAACTTTTTTCTCAATTGCATCAGCATGTTTTGCACTATTTTTAAATAAACTTAAAGTTATCTCTTCTTCATTCCCTAATGTAAAATCAACTTCATTTTCTATTGTAGCACCATTATATATAAAACCAGTTGTTAAGTTTTTTAAATCAGCTACAACTGTACCTTGACCTAAAGCATAAACATTTCCATCAACACCTTTTAATTGAGTTAATAAAAGTTGCCCATGATCAATAGATTTCGCATCACCAATTGCAGAAACTTTAATTTTTATTTTATCCCCTTGCCTTGCAAATGGGGGAAGTTTTGCTGTTACCATAACTGCTGCAATATTTTTTGATTTTATTGAAGATGTTGGAATTTTTATATATGAATTTCTAAGAAGATTTTGCAGTGATTGCATTGTAAATTGACTTTTATCACCTGTTCCTGCAAGACCAACAATTAAGCCATATCCTATTAATTGGTTATCTCTAATACCAACTACATTTGAAATATCTTTAATTGTTTGTGCAAAAATTGATGATGTTAATAATAATAAAATAGCTAATATATTTCTCAATGAAACACCCTTGTACAATTTCATTCAATTTTATCTAAAATTTTATAAAATAAAGGTATAATCTACATAAAAATTATTTTAGGGTACTTTTTGAATATATATATTTATGGAAATGATGACTTTAAAGAAGAGATAGATAATCTTCTTGAACATTCAAATGTTAAATTCAGACTTGATGAAAATAGCTCTATTATTGAGCTTAAGAATCTAGATGAACTTAAAGATGCAATAGAAGAAAATCCTGAAGATATATATTTAATTGATGACTCAAAAATTATAAAAAAGAAATCTATTAATTCAAAATTTAAGTTTTTAAGACCTAAAGATGGCATAGAACAAGAGTATTTACTTGATCATGGAATAGGCGATATGTCTGTTGATTCTTTAGATGAATTAACAAAACATATTATTTATAAGCTTGATAATGAGCAAAATAGTATGATTGATGATGGCGTTGAAGAATCAATTAGAGATATAGTTGATGAAGCTTATGAGGTGAGCGATGAAGACTATCCTGAACTTGATGATGAATTAAGTTCATTATTAACTCATATTGATCCAAATGAAGATGATGATATGCAAGATTTCTTTGATAAAAGTCCTAAATTAGATGATGATATAATTGCAACTTCATCTAAAGATTACTTTGAAGATTATATAAATGAAGATCAAAAGCCTCAAACTTATGAAGATGTGATGACTCATTTGGAAGAAAATAGTTTAAATACACAAGACTTAGGTGAAGATGAACTTTTAAATGCTTTGGATGAACATGAAGCTACAGAAGCAGATTTAAGTGATCTTGATGAGCTTATGAATCTTCCAGAAGAAGAGATTCAAAGTGATATAAAAGATGATATAATAAGTAAAGATAAAATTGAAAATATTAAAGAAAATATATCTTTAAAAGGAGAAAATATGGCAAATGAGTTTTCAGAATTAGATAGTTTAAATGAAAATGATGTTTTATCAGCACTTGAAGGCTTGAGTGAAAATATTGAGCCAACAAACTCAATGCCAAGTATTGAAGAGGTTAAAAGTTCGCCAAATAAAACAGAAGAGAATAATACAATAAAACTTGATAGTAGCAATAGTACAGATATTGTTGCTTTAATTCAACAATTATTAAATAATAAAACTTTGGAGATTACTGTAAAGATTAAAGATTAATTATGGAAATGGATTTAATAGGTATTGCAGAAAATACTGTAAAGATTATCTTGATACTTGGTATGCCCTCACTTATTGTAAGTATGGTAATTGGGCTTTTGATTTCTATTTTCCAAGCAGTTACGCAAGTTTCTGATGCATCTTTAGCTTTCGTTCCTAAGATGATCTTTGTTTCTGTATTTGTACTTATATCATTGCCTTGGATGGGAGATCATATAACTACATATACAAAAGAACTTTGGGATATTATGCTGGTTTTTGGGAAATAAAATGATAGAAAAATTATATGATTTAAAAAAAACTCAAATTGATAGAAAATTAGTAGAAAAAGGTCGTTTGATGCAAGAAATAACGGCAATTGAAGCTGAACTTACAATTACACAAGCTAAGATTAATACAACTGGAGTTCAGCCTCATGGTGCAATTTCAGATTTTGCAATTTTGCAAATGCATAAAAATAGTATGAAAAAGCATATGTATAACTTAGAAATAAGAAGAAAAAATTTAGAAAGAAAACATCAACTTGTAGTTGATCAATTAGTTGAATTGCAAAAAGAGAGTGAACAATTTAATTATATATTGCAAGAAGAGAAAAAAGAAAAAATAAAATTAGCATTAAAAGCAGAGGAAGAAGCTTCATCTGAATATATGCAAAGTAAATATATAAGGTTAAAAGGATAAATATTGCTAAAAATACTATTTTCAATCGTTGTTTTAAGTTCAACTTTACTGTTTAGTGCAGAAGATTCAACTTCAAAGTTTATAAAACAAAGAATTGAAATTAGGGAATTAAAAAAAGAGTTAAATGAGTTTTATAATACAAAAGAGGCAGAGTATAAACAAAGAAAAAAAGAGCTAGAAGATTTACTTTCAAAAATAGAAAAAGAAAAAGATGAAATACAAAAACTAAGAGATCAAAACTTAGAAATACTTCAAGATATAAAAGGTGAAGTAAAGACAAAAACTGCAAAGATTTATAATAAAATGAAACCAAAAGTTTCAGCAGAGATATTTAATAAAATGATTGATGATGGCAATATAAATGAAGTTTTTGATATTATCTTGAAGCTTAAAGAGAAAAATGTTACTTTAATAATGCGTTATTTAAGTATTAAAAATGCTTCGCAATTAACTTTAATGTTTAAAGAATTTAATGATAATAAAATTAAAGGATAAATATGGCAGAAGAGAATGGGACAGTAGAAAACAAAAGTGGATCAAAAGGTTTAATGGTCGTATTAATAGTACTAATTGTAGTTTTATTACTAGCTGTTGGTGGAATGGCATATTTCCTTTTTTCAAAAGGTGCATTATCAAATGATAACAATACAAATGGACAAGAACAAACAGAAAAAAGTGTTGAAGAAAGTGATAGTTATAAAACAGCAATAAATGACTTAGTTTTAAATATTACAAATTCAAGGGGTAGAGAAAAGCTTATGAAGCTATCTTTTACTTTAAAAAGTACAGAAGAAAAGATTGAAGCTACAGTTGAAAAATACAAACCTGAAATAATAGATATTGTTATTACTCAAATAAGTGCTAGAAGTTCTGAGGAGCTTTTAACAGTTGGTGGAAAGGCTTTACTAAAAGAAGAGTTAATTGATGAAATAAATTCTGTTTTAAATGAAGTAACAGCTTCAAATGAAGATATACAAAAAGATAGTATTAAAAATTTATACTTTACAACTTTTGTAATTAAATAAATTCAATAAAAGGTAAAAGATGATTATTGCAGTAAAAAGAGCTTCAAAAAAAAGAATGATTATAAAGATTATTTCTATTATTGCAGTAATAATTATGTTTATTGCTTACTATTTTCATTTAAGTGAAAAATTTGCAAAAGAAGAAAAACAGACAGAATTAGCACAAATTCAAAACGATAAAAAACTTCAAGAAAAAAGAAGAAAAGCAAAAATAGAAAAGATTATTTATAGAGAAGTGGAAAGTGCAGTTGATTTAATTGGGCAGTTAAATGTAAGAAATGTAAAGATTGTTTCAAATAAAATTTTAATTGTATGTGATCCAAATACAAATATTGATGCTTTAGTAGTACGATACGGCACTTTAGCTTTAGTAAAAAGAACTATTGAAGATATAAAAATAGCAATTGATTTAAAATATATAGTAGAGAGTAAGTTTAATGAAGAGTAATTGTAAAAATATAGTTCTTATAAGTTTAGTGTTGATTTTTTTTAGTGCTTGTGCTGCAACAGAAGAAAAATTAAATTTTACAAAACCAAAAATGCAAATCCCAAAACCTACAAAAGTAATTGAAAAGAAAAAAGGCTCGTTATATACAAGAAAGGGTCCTTCTTTATTTGCAGATAAAAAAGATTTACAAATTGGTGATATTATTCAAGTTAGAATTGATGAGTCTTTAACTTCTGATACAAATAATAAAAGAGAGTTAACAAGAACAGATGAAACAAATCTTGGTGGGGGACTTTTGACTCCAATGGCTGGAAATGTATTAGGTGGAACAGTTGATAAGTATGCAAATAAGTTTAATAGAGTTGCAGGAGTTAATTTTAATACACAAAGTAATAGTACAAATGAAGGAGAAGTAAAAAGCTCTTTAGATGAGTCATTTTCAACTACGGTTTCAGTAATAATAGAGCAAACATATCAAAATGGAAACTATTTTATAAAGGGTAATAAGCAACTATTAATTGATGGCCAAAGGCAAGAGTTAATAATCACAGGAGTTATACGACCTTATGATATTACACCTGAAAACTCTGTTTTATCTTCTCAAGTTGCTAATTTAAAAATCTTATATAAAAAAGATGGAGCAGAAAAAGATGCTTTACAAACACCATGGGGAACAAAGTTATTAAGAAAGATTTGGCCTTTTTAAACTAAATTTAAGAAATGTAATGTGATAATTAGTAAAGTTATTGCAAAAAGGAGTATTTATGCTAAATTCATTGAATGTTGCCCAATCTGGCTTATACGCCTCTAAAGTGGCTGTTGAAAACGTTTCTAATAATATAGCTAACGAAAATACTCCTGGATATAAAAAAAGAGTAATTGATCAAAGAGAGCTAGAACATTCAGATTCGAGATTTTACGGTCGTGGAGTAGAAGCAAGTTCAGCTTATAGAATTACATCTATTTATATGTCTCAAAATTTAATAAGAGAGACAACAAGAGAGAACTATTTTATACAAAAATCAGAAATGCTTGGTAATATCGAAACAGCATTTAAAGAGACAGAAGATAGTGGGTTATCTAAAGATATAAATAGATATTTACAAGCAGTTGAAAATTTAAGAACAAGCCCAACATCAGAAATATATAAATCTGATTTAATTACACATGGTAGTTTGCTAGTTGAAAATATGCAAACAATTTATGGGGATATAGAAAAAGCAGAAGAGCTTACAAAAGCATCAATGCAAGAAAATATCGATAAAGTAAATGGTATTTTAAAAGAGATTGGAAAAATCAATCAGCAATTAGGTAAAAGCCAAATGGCTTCAAATGATTTACTTGATAGAAGAGATCAATTAGAGTTACAATTATCAAAATATGCAGATATAAGTTCAGAAGAGTTTGCAGGAACTTATACTTTAAAAATTGGTGATGTTGTAGCAATTGGTAATAATACAATTATTAGAGATATTACTGTTGAAGATACTTATTCTCCTCAAGTTGATAGATTTTTAAAAGAAGATGGTAAAACTAGTTCAATTTTAGATGGTGTTACATTTGATAATGATGATACTATTACTTATAAATTAAATAATGAAAATGAAGTGTCAATTAAATTTGGTGAAGCAATTGATACAGATGGTGATGGAAATCCTGATTTTACAGTTGATGAAACTAATTATGTAAGAGGTTTGGTAAGTAAAATAAACAATGACCCAGAATTATCAAAAACAGTTGTTGCTTATAATGGTACATATACTAAAAAGCCTGATGGTTCAAAAGTTACAAATGATACACAAGATAACTTTTTATTAATAGAAGCAGCAAATCCTGGTGAAAAAGGTAAATTTGAGGGAAGATTAGTTGTAACTGAGCAAACGGATATAAATGATCCAACTAGTGTAACTTCAAAAAATACTGTATTTAGAGATGAATATCAAAGTAAAGATGGTGAAAATAGTGTACAAATTTACGCATTTGATTCACCAATAGAGTTGAAATCTGGAGTTTTAAAAGCACAAAGTGAGAATTTAACAACAAATTCTCCTTCAAATAAATTTACAATTTATAAAGATAAGCTAGATGCATTAGCTCAAACTTTAAGTGATATTACTGATAAGTTTGTAAAAACAGGTGAGACTACTTATGTTGAGGGTGGAATATCAACTGATAGATATACAGGCGATCAAAATAATATTGTTGGTATTAATCTTTTTTCTGGATCAACTGTTAATACATTGAAATTCAATGCAAAAGAGGTAAATAACCTTGATCAAACAAAGTTAGATTATTTGGCAACTTTGCAATGGAAAACAAATATATCTTTTGAGGGAAAAGGACAAGATACTCCAGGCTTAGAAGCTACATCTATTTCTGAATATTTTCAAGAAGTTAGAATTAATGTATCTTCAGATAAAGAGACAAGTGATTTTTTACTTAAAACTCAAAAAGCTGTTAAGCAATCAGTTGAGAGTAGTTATGATAATTTAGTAAAAGTAGATAAAGATGAAGAGATGTTGAACTTAATAAAGTTCCAATCTGCTTATACAGCAAATGCTAAAATAGTTACAGTAGTGGATGAAATGCTACAAACTATTTTAGGATTAAGATAGAAGGAGTTTATTATGGCTGAGGGAATTTTAGGACTAGGAAGTGGTCAAGGTGCTTCGTTAAATCAAGAGTTAATTGATAAGTTAAAATCAGCAGAAAGAAAAGCTCAAGTAGAACCAATTGAAAGAAAATTAGAGACTTGGGATTTAGAAAAAGAAAAATTTGGAGAAATTCAAACAAAACTAAATGAATTACTTGAAGCTGTTAAACCTTTTGATTTATTTGTAAGTACAGGAACTGATGCTTTTGAACAAAAGATGGCGTCAACATCTGGGAGTTCAGTAATTTTTGATGCTCCTGATGCATCTAAACTTAATAATGGTGCAACAACAGTTAATGTTACACAATTAGCACAAAAAGATGTTTTCCAATCAAATAATGTTACAGAAGCAACTAAAAATGCACCAATAAATGCAGGTAATTTAAATATTACTGTAGGTGGTGTTACAAGCACTTTTGATACAACAGATAAAACTTATGATGAACTTGCTGCAGAAATTAGCAAAAAAGAGGGAATGAGTGCTTCTGTTGAACAAGTAGGAAGTGATTCTTTTAGATTGGTAATTAAAAGTAGTGATACAGGACTTGAGAACGCTTTGAGTATAACAGGTTCTGCAAGTCAAGCTTTAGGATACACAACTGATGGTACAGCTGAAAATGCAGCAAATCATATATTAGAAGCAAAAAATATGAAAGCAACTGTTGATGGAATTGATTATGAAACAGCAACAAATAACTTATCAGTTGATGGTGGTTTGAAAATAACTGCTTTAAGTCTTGGAGAATCATCAATTAATGTAAATGATGATACTGCACAAATTAATACGCAAGTGACAGATTTTGTTGCAAAATATAATGAGTTTGTAACAATGATAGATGATGAACTTGCAAACCAAGATACTCCAATTTCAGATAAGTCTGCTTTAAGAGCTCTTCAAACAGGAATTAAAGATAAGATTTTTGGAACATATGGAACTGGTGAAGATAAATCACTTTTTAATTATGGTTTTGAAGTTGATAAACAAGGAAGACTAGCTGTTGATACAGCAAAATTTCAAGATGCAATTGATAATGATTTTGAGGGATTAAGAGATCTATTTATTGGTAAAGCAGAAGCAAAAGGTTTAGGAACACAATTAAAAGAGTATTTAACTGACTCCACACTATCAACTGGTTTAGTTGGAAGATATGATACTTATCTTACAGATAGAAAAGAGACACTAACAGAAGATAAAGATAAAGCAGTTAAAACTTTAGATAGTAAATATAATCAACTATCATTGCAATTTGCTGAATATGGTGCAATTATAAATCAAATGGAGGCTTCTTTTGCAGGACTTAAGCAAATGATACTTCAATCTACATCTCAAAATTAATAGGTAAATCTTTTACCTATTAATTATTCATAACTTCTTTTAAGTTAATATATAATATACTAAAATATCAAAGAACTAGACTTTTGGAGTTACTTAATGGGAATTGAAGCATACCAACAACAAAGTGCTATATCAGATGATCCTTATGTATTAATACTTAAACTTTATGAGGGATTATTAAAATATTTATCTTTTGTAAAAAGTGCAATGGAAAATGAAGATATAGAACAAAAATTTACATACATAAATAAATCAATAGCAATTTTTGATGAATTAAGAAATGTATTGGATTTTGATGGTGGTGACGTTGCATACTACTTAGATGGATTGTATTTATATCAAATTGAGACATTATTTTCAGCAGGAATTGATGATAATGTTAATTCTGTAAACCAGGTTATGAAAGTAACTCAAGGTTTGATTGACGCATGGAAAGACGAGACTGGTCTTTAAAAGCCTTAAGTGAGTTAGTTTATATTGACTCACTTGAATCTTATGATAAAGCACAAGCTTTAGTAAGATGGAATAAAGATTATTTAACTTCTAATAAAATTACTGACTTTGATTTATCTCTTCAAGATTTAGAAAAGCTTTCAGAACTATTTTTTAAAAACATTGCTTTTTTAAAAGAGTATAGAAAAGAGACACAAGATGAGTTAAAACAGACTCAAAAGTTAAAAGAGTTCGCTAAGAATAAATAGTTTTAACTATCTTTTTTTCATCTATTTTTCTATTGAAAATATATGCTCTTGCTAATTTTGGTATTTTGTTTATTCTACAAAACTCTTTAAATTTTTTATTCATAGTTTTTATAACATATGGACAAATCCAAATAAATTCATCACTAATACATACTGAAACTTGATTTGATATTACTGTTTGTTGTTGTTTTAATATCTCATCTCTTTGAGCCTTTGATAGTAAAAAACCCTCTTTTTTTAAGTGCTTATCAATAACTTTAATATTTAAGTTTTCATCATGTAAGTTTTTAAAAATAGTAAGACTTTTCTCTTTAAATATAGGAGTATAATTTATATTTAAAGATTTTAAATCTTTTTGTAGAAAATCAAAGCTTTTAAAGACACCATTTTCAAACTCATTTATAAATTTATTTGAAAATTCATGTCTAAAATAGTTTCTTTTATATTTATCTTCAAAGTTTGATTTATCAACAAAATATTTAATACTATTTTCTTTTAAAAACTCTTCAAGTTTTTGTTTTGAGATATGAAGAAGTGGTCTTATAATTTTGTAGTTTTCTTTGTCTGTGCACTCTTGTAAGCCAAGAAGTTCTACTAAACCTGCTCCTTTTGAAAGTTGCATTAAAAACCATTCTAGTTTATCATTTAGTTGATGTGCTGTGATTAGATTGTCATAGCTGTTTTCAATCATTATTTCATCAAAGAAGTTATATCTTATATCCCTTGCATTTTTTTCAATATTACTTCCTGTTAATGTAAGCTCTTTTATAAAGATTTGCTTATTATAATTTTTTGCTAAGGTTTTTGCATACTCTAATTCTTCTTTTGATTCTTCTCTTAAATTATAGTTTACAATTGCAATATCAAAATTAATTTCATTTTCTTTTAAAAGAAAAAATAAAGCAGTAGAGTCAACACCAGCTGAAAATGCTAGTAAATTTTTCTTTGATGTTAACTCAGATAAATTTAATTGCATTTTTCTACTACTGTTGCTAGAATTTTATCACCTGCAAGCTCTGTTGTTTTTACTTTATAAACTTTTCCAAACTCTATTTGTTCATCTAATTCATTATCATTTATAAATATTTCTCCATCAATATCAGGAGCCCAAATAGTTTTTCTTGCACTTAGTAAATATTCGTGTTCATCACTCTCTTTATCTACATAAACTTCAAACTCTTTTCCTATTTCATTCTCAAGTGATTCAAAAGTTGTGTTTGTAATAATCTCTCCTAAATCTTGTGCTCTTTCATCAATAAGCTCTTGTTCTAATTTATCTTTACTATTACAAGCTGTTGTTCCCTCTTCATCTGAATAAGAAAATACATTTGCTCTATCAAACTTAAACTCTTCAAGATAATCACAAAGCTCTTGAAAATCTTCTTGTGTTTCTCCTGGATGACCTGCTATAAAAGTAGTTCTTACAAAAGAGTTTGGTTTTGATCTCATGTGTGACATAAGTTCTCTTAATTTTTCAACACCTTTTCCTCTTTTCATAATCTTTAACATAGAAGCACTTATATGTTGCAAAGGCATATCAAAGTAGTTTACAAATATTTTTGAATCTGCAATTTTATCAATTAATTCCAATGATGTAGTTGATGGATATAAATATAATATTCTAGCTGTTTTTACACCCTTAATTTTTTCAATTTCATCAATTAAAGAAATAAGCCCATCTTTATATCCTAAATCTCTTAAAAATGATGAAGAGTCTTGTGATACAAAAGAAAAATCAATATAGCCTTTACTTACCAATGATTTTACTTCTTTTACGAGTGATTCTAAAGTCCTTGAGTGAAGTTTTCCTTTAAAGCTAGGAATTGCACAAAATGAGCAAGATTGATTACAGCCCTCACTTAGCTTTACATAAGCATGATAGTTTGAACCTGTAATTATTCTTTCATTAGTATCATTTACTAAAAATACTTCATCTTTAAAGTTTGACTGTTTTTGTTGTACTAGTTCATCAATTCTATCATAATCTCCAACACCTGTAAAAACATCAATTTCTGGTAACTCTTTTTGTAGCTCTTCTTTGTATCTTTCACTTAAGCAACCAGCCATTACTAAAACTGAGTCTTCTTTTCTTTGTTCATGAAGATTTAAAATTGTGTTTATACTCTCTTCTTTTGCACTATCAATAAATCCACATGTATTTACAATAATAACATCAGCTTTGTCATTGTCATTTGTTAGTTTATATTCATTTAATTTACCAAGCATAACTTCTGAATCAACAAGGTTTTTTGTACAGCCTAGACTTACTAAGTGTAAAGTTTTTGTAGGTTTTGTTTCGCTAAATTTCATTATTTTTTATCTTTGTTTAATTTTTTGCGAATTTTAGCATAATCTTAATTTTTTGTAAATATCAAGTATTAAGTTGTTTATACTCTTTTTTAGTACATTTAGATAAAATAGAATATAAGTAATTAAAAACTATTAAAATTAAAATTATACCTACAAAGAGAGGATAAATTCTACTGCTTAAGGTAAATAATATATAATACACTTTTAAAACAGTTTAAGAGAGATAATCATAAAGAATAAAATTATTTTCTCATTGTTTTTATAGTGACTATTTTCTTTACAGCTTGTAGTAATAAAGCTATTAAAATGAATCTATTAAAGTAAATGTTTCATTTAAAAGTGCACTTTTGAAACTTAGATGTTAAAAATTAGGAGGATAAAAAATGGGTAGAGCGAATTTAAAAATTCTTTATGTAGATGATAGTACAACTATATTAGATATGTTAGCTAGTTCATTAATTGAATTAGGTTATCTTGATACAAAATCAGCAGAAGATGGAATAGAAGCTTTAGCTCTTTGTGAAGAAGAAGAGTTTGATTTAATTATTACAGATATCAATATGCCAAATATGAATGGCTTTGAGTTTATAGAGAATCTAAGAAATAAATACAATTATATGAGTACACCTATTTTAGTATTGACAACTGAGAGTAGTGATGAGATGAAAGAAAAAGGTTATCAAGTTGGAGCAACTTCATGGATGGTAAAACCTTTTACTACAACTCTTTTAGGTGCTTCTATTGAAAAGACAATTGAAAAAACTGAGCAAGTAGATAATTTTTAAAACCTTTTATCATCAGTAATTTTAAAATTTAAAGTGGTGTACTTTAAAAGTACACCTAAAAAATATTAAATCCAAATATTATCAAGTAGTCTTGTATTTCCAAATCTTGCAACTACTAATATTATTGTATTTTTTAATTCAATTTCTTCGATTTGAATAAAATCTCTATTTACAATTGCTATATATTCTACATCTAAATCTTTCATTATTTCATACATCTTTGCTTTTAATACTTTTGATTTTCTTTCTTTTTTTCCTACAAGTGAGGCAGCTTGATATAAAGATTTTGAAATTAAAAGTGCTTCTTCTCTTTGTGTTTCACTTAAATATATATTTCTAGAACTAAGAGCTAAACCATCTTTTTCTCTTACAATTTCACATGGAACAATATTAATATCTAAAAATAGATTTTTAACCATTTGTTGAATAAGTGTTAATTGTTGGGCATCTTTTTTACCAAAGTATGCATTTGTTGGTTTTGTAAGGTTAAATAGCTTTAATACTACTTGCAAAACACCATCAAAGTGACCTGGTCTAGTTTTACCCTCTAAAACATAACTTTTACTTGGAGCTTTTATTAAGACTTCATCTTCTTCATACATTGTTGATATTTCAGGCATGAAAATATAATCAACTTTGCAAATTTCACAAATTTTTTTATCTGCTTCATCTTTTTTTGGGTATTTATCTAAATCTTCTCCTGGTAAAAACTGAGTTGGATTTACGAAAATTGATACTATTACTATATCATTTTCTTCTCTTGCTCTTTTTATAAGTGAGATGTGTCCATCATGAAGTGCTCCCATTGTTGGTACAAATCCTACACTTGAAGTTATATTTTTTCGTATATTTCTTAATTGTTCAATAGATGTTAAAATTTCCAATTTTTTTCCTTATTCATTGTTATAATTTGGATTTAGTTTTAAAAGAACTAAATCAGCTAAAATATTTCCTAATAGCGTTAAAAATGCACCAATAATAAGTATTCCCATAATTACAGGATAATCATGTGCAAGTGCACTTTTGTAAAATAAAAGTCCCATTCCATCAATAGAAAAAATTGATTCTAAAATAACACTTCCTCCAATAATTGCTGGAAGTGAAAGTCCTAGAAGTGTTATTACTGGTGGATACAGATTTGGTAAAATATAGTATCTTAAAATTTGTTTTTTACTTAAACCTCTTGCTTTTGCAAAAAAAATATAATCAGATTTTAGTATTTCAATCACAAGTGATCTTACATAAAGTGTTAAGCTTCCAATTCCTGCAAATACAATTACAAATATAGGCATAATTAAATGCCAAAGAAAATCTAAGTAGTAATTTAAACTTCCATCATTTGGTACTGAATGCAATCCTGCTATTGGAAAAAGTTCTAAGTTTACAGAAAATACTAAGATTAAAATAAGTGCTAAATAAAAAGATGGCATAGAAAAACTTAATAGTGAAAGTTGTGTTGCAAACTTATCAAAAAGTTTTGATTTACTAAAAGCTGCTTTTATTCCAAGATAAAGTGATAAGATAAAAATAAGTATCATTGAACTTATATTTAAAATAAGTGTAATTGGTAATCTTGTAATAATTTCATTTTTTACCATTGTTCCACTTGCAAAAGATATTCCAAAATCTAGTTGCAAAATAGCACTTAACCAAGAAAAATATTGTAAATATAAAGGTTTATCAAGACCATAAACAGCCTTTAGTTGCTCTATTGATTCTTTTGTGATATTAGGATTTAACTCTCCACTTGCAAAAAATGAGTTTGGAGCTAAATTAATAGCAAAAAAAGATATAAGGCTTATAATAATAAGCATAACAATTAGATATAATAGTTTTTTAAATACAATATTCATAAAAGTATTATACAAAAGATAGGTTTAATTATGATAGGAATTGATGTAACTTCTATAAATAGAATAAAAAAGATGCATGATAGGTTTGGAATAAAAGCTTATGAAAAGTTTTTAAGTGATAAGGAAATTTTATTAGTTAAAAAAGTTGAAACTGCTGCTGGATTTTGGGCTGCTAAAGAGGCTGCTAGTAAAGCTTTGGGAACTGGTATTGGAAAAGAGTGCTCTTTTCATGATATAAAAATAAAAAAGAGTAAATTAGGTGCTCCAAAATTAAAATATAAAAAACATATAAGAAAGAAATTTAAAATAAAAAAATCTTATCTTTCTATAACTCATGATGAAGGATTTGCAATTGCAGTTGTTAACAACATTAAAAAATAGTTTAAAAGCATATAATTCTAATCGTATTTGTAATATGAGTACAACTGAGAGTTATTTAAGAATTCTCGTAGGAGTTGTACTATTTATTTTATCTTTAATAAATAATTGGAATGGGATACTTATATTTTCTGTTATTTTTGCATATACAGGAGTTATTAGATATTGTACTTTTTATAGAGTTTTTAATTTAAACAAAAAGATTGTTTTAGAATCTCTTTATTTAAAATATCTTCCAAAATATAACCCAAATCCTATTTTGATGTTAGATAAAATTGGGAATATTGTTTTTAGAAACAATCCTGCAAAAAAAGAGCTTGGTTTAGATGATTTATTAAAATTTTTCAAAGATGAACCTATAACAATAATAAAAGAAAATAAATCAGTTGACATAAAATATAAAACTGAAACTGGGAAGTATTTTTTAATTAATCTTCAAGGTGTTTCTAAAATAAATTATATTTTAGCTTATGCTACAGATATCACAGAAGTTGTAAAAGCAGAAGAAGAGATTATAAATACCCAAAAAGATATTGTGTATACTATGGGAGCTATTGGAGAAACAAGAAGTAACGAAACAGGAAATCATGTAAAAAGAGTTGCTTTATATTCTGAGATTTTAGCTTTGAAATATGGTTTAAGTAAAGAAGAAGCAGAGCTTTTAAAACTTGCTAGTCCCATGCATGATATAGGAAAAGTGGGTATTAAAGATGAGATTTTAAATAAACCTGGAAAATTAACACCTAAAGAGTTTTCAATTATGAAAACGCACTCAAAGTTGGGATTTAATATGCTTAAAAATTCAGATAAAAAAATACTCAAAACCGCTGCAATCGTTGCTTATGAACATCATGAAAAATGGGATGGTACAGGTTATCCTAGAAAATTAAAAGGTGAAGATATTCATATTTATGGAAGAATTACCGCAGTTGCAGATGTGTTTGATGCATTAGGAAGTAAACGAGTATATAAAGATGCTTGGTCTTTAGATGAGATATTTAAGTTATTTAAAGAACAAAGGGGCAAACATTTTGACCCTTTATTAGTAGATATCTTTTTTGAAAATTTTAATGAGTTTGATGAAATTAGAAAAAAATATATAGATAAATAAGTTATTTATTTAAATATCTTTCTAATATGATTTTTGCTGCAAGGGAGTCTACTCTTCCATCTCTTTTGTATTTTATTTGACCTTTCATCATATCCTCAGCTTCAATTGAACTCATGTTCTCTTCACAATACTCAATAGGAATATCAATATCAAGAAGAGTTACAAAGTGTTTTATTCTTCTTTGCATCTCTTCACTTGCACTTGGGAAACCTACAATTAGCTTATCTATTTCCCACTCTTTTAAAAAAGCTTTCACTTCATTTGCTGCTTGATTTCTATTTTTTCTTAAAATGGCATTTTGTGGTGTTACAATATCAGAAGCAATATTAATTGCAACACCAATTCTTTTTAGCCCAATATCAATACTTGCTAATTTCAAGCTAAAATCTCATCTGCTAAATCAAATTTATTTGCAGTCATTAAGTGAATTTTTGGATGAAGTTTTCTAATCTCATAAAAAAGATCTTTACTTAACTGCATACCTACTTTATACTCTTCTTCTTCAGAGATTTGATTTGCAAGTTCAAGTTTATCAATCCAATCTTGTGGTACATGAATTCCTGGAACTTGTGCTGATAAAAATAGTGCAGTTCTTAGTTTTGTGATTGGGAAAATTCCAAAAATTAGTTGTGCTTTTTTCTTATTGCCAACAACATCCTCTTTTGCATTTTCAAAAATCTCTAAAAGTTTTTTTGCATTATTTACATCAAATACAGGTTGAGTAATTATTCCCATAGCTCCATTTTGTATTTTGTTGTGCATCTTTTTTTCTAAAGATGTAAAGCTTCTTGCGTATGAGTTAGTAACTGCAAATGGATAGATTTGTTTTGGCTCTATTTTAAAAGGTCTTCCTGCAATATCCATACCATAATTAAAAGATTTAATCATTTTTAAAAGCATTGAAGAGTTTGATTCAAATACTCCTTTTGAGTGTGGTTGGTCACTCATTTTAGCAGGATCTCCTGTTAGGGCTAAAATAGCTCTTACATCAAACTCATTTGCACCTAATAAATCAGATTGAAGTGCAATTTTATTTCTATCTCTCATACTCATTGTTGCAATTACAGGTTTTTTAAACTCTTGTTGCAATCTTAAACTTGCGAAAAGTGCATTATATTTTAATTTTGCAAGAGGATTATCTGTTGCAGAAAATCCATCAACTCTATTTTGAAGATCAAATTTTTTAACTTTTTCTATAATATTGTGCATAATTGGTTCATGCTGAGGTGTTGTTTCTAGGGTTAAATACTTGTCTTCTTGTAACTTTTGAATAAGTGTTTCAAACATTAAAAAACTATCCTTTTAGTATATTTTAGATATTATTATACCCTTTAAAGTATAAAAGTATTAAAGCAAATAGGGAAAAGTATGAAATTAGCGGTATTTGATTTTGATTCAACACTTATGGATGGAGAGACTATTGACTTTTTAGCAAAGCCTTTAGGTCTTGAAGAAAAAGTAGCAAAAATTACAGAAGAAGCAATGGCTGGAAGACTTGATTTTTTTGAGTCATTAATTCAAAGAGTATCTTTATTAAAAGGGCTTGAATATAGTAAAGCAGTTGAAATTTGTAAAGATTTGCCTTTAATGCCAGGAGCTTATGAGACTGTAAGTGAATTAAAAAAAATGGGTTATAAAGTAATATGTTTTTCTGGTGGATTTAGAATAGGAACATCCCCTGCAAAGGAAAAACTTGGTCTTGATGCAGATTTTTCAAATATTTTACACGAAAAAGATGGAGTTTTAACAGGACTTGTAGGCGGAGATATGATGTTTGGATTTTCAAAAGGTGATATGATTCAAAGAGTCCAATCAATGCTTGGTGTATCAGTTGAGAATACACTAGTTGTTGGTGATGGAGCAAATGATGTTAGTATGTTTAAATATGCATCAAAAAAAGTAGCTTTTTGTGCAAAAGATGTACTAAAAAAAGAAGCAAATATAATTGTTGATAAAAAAGATTTAACACAAATCTTAAAAAGTATTTAAGGAGAGAGCAATGAGTTTAAAAGAAGATATTAATTTTTCACTTTGGTGTGATTTTATTGAAAGAGAGTTTTTAGAAAATAGATTCCAAGAGATGATTGAAGAAAAGACTATTTATGGTGCGACTTCAAATCCTGCAATATTTGAATCATCAATTACAAGTTCACTTGCTTATAAACAACAGCTTGATATGTTAAAAGCAAATGATGCAAAAACTATATATGAAGATTTAGCAGTAAGAGATATAAAAAGAGCTGCTGAGCTTTTAAAACCTTTATATGATAAAAATACAAATGATGGTTTTGTATCATTAGAAGTTGATCCAACACTTTGTGATGATGCACAAGGTACTATTGAAGAGGGAATTAGATTAAACTCAATGATAAATTGTGATAATTTAATGATTAAAGTTCCTGCAACAAAAGCTGGCTATGTTGCTATGAAAGAGTTAACAAGTCAAGGTATAAATGTAAATGCAACTTTAATATTTTCAGTGGAGCAAGCAATTGAGTGTGCTAAAGCTTTAAATGAAGGTATTAATGAATCAAATATTGATACAAAAGCAGTTATTTCAATTTTTGTTTCTAGATTTGATAGACTTTGTGATGAAGAATTAGTTGCAAAAGGGCTTAAAAAATCAAAACTAGGAATAATGAACGCAACTAAATGTTATCATGAAATCAATAAGTTTGAAAATGAAAATATTAGAACACTTTTTGCAAGTACAGGAGTTAAAGGTGATGAGTTAACAGCAAGTTATTATGTCGATAACTTACTTTATCCAAATTCAGTAAATACTGCTCCTTTGGCAACAATTGAGGATTGGATAGTTGATGGAAGTAAAGAAGCTTCAAAAATTCCAAGTGAAGAAAAATGTGATAAATATTTTGCTGAGCTTGAAAAAGTTGGAATAAACATGGATGATGTTTATTCAAAACTTTTAACTGATGGCTTAGAAGCATTTAAAGTGTCATTTAGCGATTTATTAGCTAAGTTGACAAAATAGCCTATAAAAAGGCTATTTTCTTAAGAAAGTTTTTGCTAAACTTTACTTACACTAGAATAAGATAAAGGGTTTATAATGAATAACTGGAGTTCAAATAGTTGGAGAGATTTTCCTATAAAGCAACAACCAAACTATAATGACTTAGAAAAATTAGCTAAGGTTGAGGCTGAATTATCTTCATATCCTCCACTTATTTTTGCAGGGGAAGCAAGAAGATTAAAAAGTAAATTAGCAGATGTTGTAAATGGTAAGTCATTTTTACTACAAGGTGGAGACTGTGCTGAGTCATTTAATGCATTTGATGCAAATAATATTAAAGATTTATTTAAAGTAATGATGCAAATGGCAGTTGTTTTAACTTTCTCAGGTGGTTGTCCTGTTGTAAAAGTTGGAAGAGTTGCAGGTCAATTTGCAAAACCAAGAAGTTCAGATTTTGAAGAGATAAACGGTATTTCGCTTCCTTCATATAGAGGTGATATTGTAAATGGGATGGATTTTACGCAAGAAGCTAGAAATCCAAGTCCTAAAAAACTTTTAAAAGCATATAATCAAAGTGCAGCAACACTAAATCTTTTAAGAGCATTTGCAAGAGGTGGTATGGCAGATTTAAATAAAGTTCATTCGTGGAATTTAGATTTTGTTAAAGGTAATACTTTAGGGGAAAAGTATGAAGAATTAGCAGATAAAATTTCAGAAACATTAAATTTTATGAAATCTTGTGGAATTACATCTGAAAATACGCACCAATTAAGTGAAACGACACTTTATACTTCACATGAAGCATTGTTATTAAATTATGAACAAGCATTAACAAGAAAAGATTCACTAACAGGTGATTGGTATGATTGTAGTGCTCATATGTTATGGATTGGAGATAGAACAAGAGGACTTGATGATGCACATATTGAGTACTTTAGAGGAATTAAAAACCCAATTGGTTGCAAAGTTGGACCTTCTATGCAAGAAGATGAATTAATCAAGCTTATTGATAAATTAAATCCAGAAAATGAAGCTGGTAGATTAAATTTAATTGTTAGAATGGGTGCAGAAAAAATTGCAGAGCATTTCCCTAGACTTTTAGCAAAAGTTAAAGCTGAGGGTAAAAATGTTTTATGGTCAAGTGATCCAATGCATGGAAATACTATTAAAACTGACAATGGATTTAAAACAAGAGATTTTGAATCGATTTTATCAGAAGTTAAACAGTTCTTCCAAATTCATAGAGCTGAGGGAACATATGCAGGTGGTATTCACTTAGAAATGACAGGACAAAATGTAACTGAGTGTACAGGTTCTTGTTCTTCTGCTATTACACAAGAGGGATTATCTAGTAGATATCATACTCAATGTGACCCAAGATTAAATGCAGACCAAGCTTTAGAGTTATCTTTTATGATAGCTGATACATTAAAAGAAGCTAGAAAAGATTTAGTAGTATAAAAAAGAGGTTTTCCTCTTTTTTATTTATAAGAAAATATCTTTATACTCTTGCTCATTAAAACCTACAATTATTTTATTGTTATACTCAATTACAGGTCTTTTTAAAAGCATAGACTCTTTTTTTAGCCACTTTATTTTACCTTCATCATCAAGGTTTAAATCTTTTAATTTTAGATTTCTATAAGTAGCACCTCTATTATTAAATAGTTTGTCAATTGATGAGTTTTCAAGCCAATAATCAATCATATTAGATGTTACTTCTTCTTTTTTAAAGTCAAAAAAGTCATAATCTATTGAGTTTTCTTTAAAAAACTTAAGAGCTTTTCTTACTGTATCACAATTTTTTATACCGTGAACTTTTATCATAATATTACTCTATAATCTTTGGTACTATAAAGTATCCATCTTCAGATTTTGGAGCATTTTCAATGATTTGTTTAGCTCTTTGTAAATCTTGTGTTGAGATATCTTCTCTTAAAGGAGTTCCTCCCTCAACTGTGTTAAATGTAGCATCAATATTGCTTACATCAATTTCATTTAAATTCTCAACAAAATTGATAATATCTCCTAACTCAGATTTTAAACTCTCTTTTTTTTGTTCATCAATTTCTAAGCTAGAAAGCTTTGCTAATTTCTCTATTAGTTTATCATCAACTGTCATTTTTTTCCTTTTAAATTTGTAAACTTTATTATTTAATTTAAATATTATAACAAAAAAGAGTTTTTAATGTTATAAAATAATTTACTCTATTTTTTAGCTCTTTTTTCATAAAAACTTTCTCTAAACTCTTCCCATTTATTTTCTAAAATCGCCTCTCTTGCTTTTCTCATAAGAGTTAAATAGTAGTTTATATTATGTATTGAAGCAAGTCTAAAGTATGTTATCTCACCAGCTCTATATAGATGGCTTAAATATGCTTTGGTGAAGTTTTTACATGTATAGCAGTCACACTCTTCATCAATTGGTAAAGGATCTTCTTTATACATTGCTTTTTTGATATTTACTCTTCCAAAGTTTGTAAATAAAGTTCCATTTCTTGCGTTTCTAGTTGGCATTACACAATCGAACATATCTACGCCCCTGTGAATATTTTCTATTAAATCCTCAGGTGTTCCAACTCCCATTAGGTATCTTGGTTTATTTTCAGGCATAAATGTTGTAGTCCATTCAACTGTATCATACATATCTTGATTTGGTTCACCAACACTTAATCCACCAATTGCGTATCCATCAAAATCTTCTAATGTACAAAGTTGTTGGGCACTCATTTTTCTAAACTCTTTATCTGTACCACCTTGGATAATTGCAAAAATATTTTGATTAACTCCAATACCTTTTTCTTGTTGTTGCTTGTGATAAGTTATGGCTTCTTTTGCCCATTTTGTAGTTCTTTCAATAGATTTTTTAATTCGCTCTTTTGTGTTTGGTAGAGCAACTAAATCATCTAAAATCATCATAATATCACTACCTAGGTCATATTGAGTATCTAAAACACTTTGTGGTGTAAAGTAGTGTTTGCTTCCATCAATGTGAGATCTAAACATAATTCCATTTTCATCAGGCTTTGAATTATCACTAAGTGAAAATGCTTGAAAACCACCTGAATCAGTTAAAAAAGAGTTTGGAAATTTTGAAAAACCATGAAGTCCACCAAACTTTTTAATTAATTTACTACCTGGTCTTAAATATAAGTGATAAGTGTTACCAAGTATAATTTTTGCACCCATACTTAAAAGATCATTTGCATCAAGTGCTTTTACAGTTGCTTGAGTTCCAACGGGCATAAATACTGGTGTTTGTATTGTACTGTGAGCTGTTTTTATTGTACAAGCTCTTGCTTTATTTTGTGTTGCATCTATAGTAAATTGCATATAAAAAATATCCTTATAAAATCTTCTTATGATTGTATCAAAAAATTGGTAAAGAAAATGATTAGAGATAAAAAGATATAATATCTACTATGAAAAAGATACTTATAATATTAGATGGAATTGTCGCTAAAAACTTAATGCAAAGAATAGTTGAAACTAATACTGGTGAAAACTATTATGATATTGTTTATGTAAATGATGCAATAGTTCCTGATCAAAAATTATCAAATGTTACATTTTATAAGTTTGATCCAACTTCAAAATCAAAACTTGCAATGGTTTTGGATAAAAATATTCATACAGAAGTACTTGTAGTACTTAACTCAAAAGATGAGATGTTAAGTGTTATTGAAAATATCAAATCACACAAACATAATCTTCAAATGAATATTTTAGATTATTGGAATTTAGAACTTGATGATCCATATGTAAATGTTTATAAAGGTATTGAAGTTTTAGCAAATGGGATGGTAGAAAGACTACCAAATATTCCTGTAGTTGCTCAAAATATTGGATTGAAACATGGCGAAATAATGGAGATTAGAATTCCATTTGGTAGTTCATATGCTTATAGATATATAGGTTCAATAGAACAAAAAGATTGGAGAATCTTTGCTTTATATAGAAATGAAAAACTTGAGGATTTAAAACCTTCTTTGATTTTAAAACCAAATGATACAATTTTAGTAATTGGTGAGCCAAAAGTTTTAATGCAAGTTTATAGTGCAATTGGCAAAACAAGAGGACAATTTCCTATGCCATTTGGGCATAATTTGTATTTATATTTAGATTTATACTTAATGAAAAAGCATAGAGTTGAAAAAGCTGTTCATGAAGCAAAATATCTACATAAGTATTTAAAAAATAAAAAGCTTGTTATTAGAATTACTAGACCAACAACAGTTGGTATAATGAATTTTATAAAAGAGCAATTTAGAGATGATGAATCAGTTATTATAAATATAGATTATCATAATTTGGGTTTTAGAAAAATTAGAAAAATGGATTTTAAAAAGCTTGATATAGGAATGATAATATTATCAAGTGAAATGTTTAAAAATAAAGAGATTGCCAATGAACTAGTAAATACAAAAGTTCCTTTATTTAAGCTTGGCAAAGAGCCAGTTGGTGCAACTAAAAATACTCTTATTGTTTTAAATGATACAAAATCATATGAGCAAATCTCACCAATAGTATTTGATGTATCAAGTCAAATAAAAACAAAAACAAAAATTTTTGATATGGATCCAAATGGCTTTGATGATAAATCGAAATTACTTGATCACTTTGAAAATCTTTCAAAGATATTTAGTCAAAAGATTGAGATTATTTCATGCGATAAAAATCCAATTAGACAACTTAGAAAAGAACAAGATATTCTACAAATTTTGCCACTTAAAAAAAGTATGTTTCAAAAAAGATTCTCTTGGAGTTTTATTTATACAAACTCAGATTTAATATCTTTTGATATGGCAAAATATAATCAATTACTTATACCTATTATAGAAGATTAAAGGAAATAAATGAAATTTGAGGCTTATCCCTTTGAAAAATTAAATAAACTATTAAGTGATGTAAAACCAACATCAAAATATGAATTGTCATCACTTACAATAGGAGAACCACAGTTTGAAACTCCACAGTTTATTCAAGATGAATTAAAAAATAGTTCTGAGCTTTTAAAGAAATATCCAGCAAGTGCTGGACTTCCAAAATTAAAAGAGGCAATGAAAAATTTTGTATCAAAAAGATTTCATGTTTGTTTAGAAGATGATGAAATTATTCCAACTTTTGGAACAAGGGAAGTTTTGTTTAACTTTCCACAATTTGCATTATTTGATAAAAAAAATCCAGTTATGGCATTTACTAATCCTTTTTACCAAATATATGAGGGTGCAGCAATAGCTAGTAAAGCTGAGGTTATTCATATAGACTTAATAAAACAAAATAATTTTAAAGCAAGTTTGAGTGATGAAGAGTTAAAAAGATGTGATTTGGTGATTTTAAACTATCCAAACAATCCAACTTCTGCTAGTATAAGTATTGATGAACTTGAAACTTGGGTAAAAAAAGCTATAGAGTTTGATTTTATACTTGTAAATGATGAGTGTTATAGTGAAATATATTTTGATGAAAGCGATAAGCCAGTTTCCCTTTTAGAAGCTAGTATAAAAGCTGGAAATGAAAAGTTTAAAAATATTTTAGTAATGAACTCTATTTCAAAAAGAAGTAGTGCCCCAGGACTTAGAAGTGGTTTTATTGCTGGGGATTCAACAATTTTAAAAGAGTATATGAAATATAGAACTTATATAGGTTGTGCAAGTCCTGTTCCTTTACAAAATGCAGCAGCTGTTGCTTGGAATGATGAAGAACATGTTCAAAATTTTAGAGAAATTTATAAAAAGAATTTTCAACTTGCAAAAGAGATTTTAGATATAAATCTACCTCAAGCAACTTTTTACATTTGGTTAAAAGTAGAAGATGAGTTAGAGTTTACAAAAAAACTATATGAAAAAAAACATATAAAAGTTCTTCCTGGAAGTTTTTTAGGAAGAGAAGGTATTGGAAAAGGTTATGTAAGAATAGCCTTGGTTGAAAATGTAAATAAAACAAGAGAGGTATTAAATAGGTTGAAGGATTTTATTAATGAATAAGCAAGAGTTAAATGAAGCTAGAACAAACCCTGATTTTATAAAATATTTAGAAGAAACAAGAGTAGATGCTTTAAATACTCAAAATATTTCAGCACTTTATGAAGTTCTTGACTCAATGCTTATTTTAGATTTAGATGAAAAAAAGATAAATGAAGTTTATGAAGAGATTTTAAAGATATCTTTTTTTGAAGTTGAAAAAATAGTAAATGATGGTAAAAAGTTAAAACTTAAAGAGAATGAACTTTATTATATAAGATCTTTTTATGAGCATGCTATTGAAAAGTGGAGTTTTCAAAATATCGATGGAGCAAAACAACTGTTTTTTGTACTTTATAATATTATTGATGATGAACTATTAGAAGATGCTTTGAAAATTCATGTAATTGCACTTTCAGAAGCTATGGATTTAGATACATTTTATGAGAAAAAAGTTGATGAAAATAGTGTATTAGAAGATGATTCACATGGATATTTTATAGTTAACTTTAAATTTGATATAAAAAATTTTTTAAAAGAAAATAGTACTGTTTTAGAAAAAGAGTATGAAAACTTAAAATATTTATTGGATTAATATATGAATATACATTTTATTGGAATTGGTGGAATAGGGCTATCAGCCCTTGGTAGGTTTTTAAAACATGATGGTCATTATGTAAGTGGTTCGGATATTAAAAGTTCTCCTATTACAAAACAGCTTGAAGAAGAAGGAATTAAAGTAATTACTCCTCATAATGCTTCAATTATAAATAACCAAGATATAGTAATACATTCAGCAGCTGTAAAACCAAACAATGTTGAAATTTTACAAGCAGTTGAAAATGGAATAAAGACTATTCCACGAAAAGAGGCTTTGCCAATAGTTTTAGGTGATAAGAAAAACTATTGTGTTGCAGGAGCTCATGGGAAAAGTACAACAACTGCTATTTTAGCTTCAATATTAAAAAGCTCAACCTTAATTGGCGCAATTTCAAAAGAGTTTGATTCAAACTTTAGATATGTTGATAACTTAGTTGCTTTTGAAGCAGATGAGAGTGATGGGAGTTTTTTACTTTCAAATCCTTATTGTGCAATAGTAACAAATGCAGAACCAGAACATATGGAGTATTATAACTATGATTTAAAAAGGTTTTATCAAGCTTATGAATCATTTTTGAAAATTGCAAAAGTAAGAGTTATAAATGCAGAAGATGAATTCTTAGGAAGTTTAGATATAGAAGCTATAAAACTTCATCCAAGTATTGATATAACAGAAGTTTCATATACACTTAAAAATGGAGAACCCTATACAAAGTTTCACTTAAAAGATTTAGGTGAATTTGAAGTTTGGGGCTTTGGGTATCATATAGCAATTGATGCTTCTTTAGCAATTTTGGCAGCTTTAAATGAAATTCCTTTAGTTGAAATAAAAGATAATATTAAAAATTACAAAGGAATTAAAAAAAGATTTGATATTGTTCAAAAAAGTGAACAATTTGTAGTAATTGATGATTATGCACATCATCCAACAGAAATAGCTGCAACAATGAAATCTGTTAGCTTATATTCAAATTTAAAAAATATGGAAAAGATTGTTGTAGTTTGGCAACCTCATAAATATAGTAGAACAGTTAATAATCTTGAAGAGTTTAAAAAATGCTTCAATGGCTGTGATGCACTTGTAATTTTACCTGTTTATAGTGCTGGTGAAGAGATTGAAGATATTGACTTTGAAAAAGAGTTTTCTTCTTATAATCCTATATTTGCAGACAAAATTAAAACAAGCGATAATAAAATAGAACTTATTAAAGATGATAAAATAGTTTACACATATACAGATGGAATTGTTTTAGGCGTTGGCGCTGGAGACATAACTTACCAATTAAGAGTTAAATAATAATTTTAAACTCCTTCTTTTAAGCCCTTTTTAGGGCTTTTTCTCTTAAAAAATTAAATTTACATAAAATTTATACTTTAATATTACTATTTCAGTATATAAGAAATTATGTAAAGGATAACAAATGAGTAGTAATTATACAAGAAGAGATTTTCTTAAAGTTACTTCATGCTCGACTGCTATTGCTGGGATATCTTGTATGACAGGAACTCTTGGGAGTTTAGGTGCTCAAACTATAAGTGGAAGCACTAAATTTGTCAAAAGTTACTGCGAGATGTGTACTAGTAGATGTCAGATTGAAGGTAAAGTAGTTGATGGTAAAAGTGTATTCATCCAAGGAAACCAATATTCAAAAGGAATGGGTACATCAGTATGTGCAAGGGGTGCAGCAGGACACTCACAACTTTATGATCCACAAAGATTAGTTAAACCACTAATTCGAGTAGGAAAAAGAGGTGAGGGAAAATGGAAAGAAGCAACTTATGAAGAAGCATTAAATTTAATTGCTAAAAAAATGATGAATATCAAAGAAGAGTATGGTCCTCAAGCAGTTTTATTTTCTGCAAAAACAGGTGAACATTTTTCTCATTTGAGTACATTTTCAAAAGCATTTGAAAGTCCAAACTTATTTTCACATCATAGTCACTGTCCAATAACATATAAAGTTGCTTTTAAACATACATATGGAACAGGTTTAAAAAGAGACTTTTCTAAATCAAAATATATTCTAAATTTTGGGCATAATTTATTTGAGGGTATTAATGTAAGCTCTACAAAAAAATTAGCAAATGCTGCTGCAAGTGAGAAAACAAAACTTGTAGTTTTAGAACCTAGATTTTCAATAGTTGCAGCAAAAGCAGATGAGTGGCATAGTGTAAAACCTGGAACTGATTTAGCTTTTGTATTATCTTTAATGCATGTTTGGTTAAGAGATGGAAAATATGATAAAGAGTTTGTACAAAGATATACAGTAGGTATTGAACATTTAATTGAAAGTACTAAAACTACAACTCCTCAATGGCAAGAGAAAATTACAGGTATTAAAGCAGAGGTTGCAGAAAGAGTTGCAAATGAATTATATAAAGCAGCTCCAAATTGTATTATTGACTGGGGACATAAAACAACAACAGCAAAAAGTGAATATCAAAGAACAAGAGCTATTTTAATAGCAAATGCATTGATGGGTAATATAGAAAAAGAGGGTGGATTATTTTTTAAGAAAAAAGCAAAAACATGTAATAAACTTGCAGGTATTGATATTGCGCCAACTATAACAAACCCTGATAAACATTTCCAAACTCCTAAAACATTAAGAGTTGATAGAGCTTCACAAAAAGGTAGTGACAATGCTTTTATAGCTCGAAATCAAGGTGTATTAATGGATATACCAAAAGCAATTTTAAATAAAGACCCTTACGAAGTAAAAGGGTGGTTTATGATAAGAACAAATCCATTAATCACACTTGCTGATCCTAAAACAATGAAAGAGGCTATGAATAAATTGGATTTTATTGTTGTAACTGATATTTATATGTCAGAAACTGCATTAATGGCAGATGTAGTTTTACCAGAAGCAACTTATCTTGAAAGAGATGAAGGAATTACAGATAAAAGTTCATCTAAACCAACATATATGATAAGAAATAAAATTGTTGATCCTATTAATAATACTTTAGCAGGTCATGAGATTTTTAGAACATTAGCTAAAAAAATGGGAATTGATAAAGACTATAAATGGGATAATATTTTACAATATAGAGTACAACAAGCAAAAGGTAATGATAAATTACTAAAAGAGCTTATGTCAAAAGGATATATATCATACTCAATTCCAACTTTATACTATAGAGAAGAAAAATATGTAAAAGATTTTGTAAATAAATATCCAAATGCTAAAAAATATTTAGATGAAGATGGATTAATGGGAAGTATGTTAGATAACTTAAAAACTCCAAGTGGAAAAATTGAGATTTTCTCACAACAAGTAGAAGAAGAGTTTAAAGGTTATGGTGTACCAAGAGATGATAATAACATGGATGTAACTAGAGGTTATCCTTATATTTTAACATCAGGAAAAAGTGCAATTCATACAAATGGTCATACACATAATGTACCTTACTTACATATGTTAATGAGTGATAATCCTGTTTGGGTAAATCCTCAAACAGCTAAAAAAGAGAATTTGAAAAATGGAGATAAAATCTATTTAGAAAATGATATAGGAAAAGAGAAAGGTACAGTTTTTATAACTGAGGGAATTAGACCAGATACATTTTTTGTTTATATGGGATTTGGTAGAGAGTCAAGTGATTTAAAAAGAGCTAATGGTGTTGGAACAAATCAATCTAAACTATTACCATTAATTAAAGGTCCTGTTTGTTCGACAATGGTTACAAATGTGGGCGTAAAAATCACTAAAGCTTAAGGGGTAAGTTATGAGTAAAAAATATAGAATGATTCATGATGAAAATTTATGTATAGGTTGCCAAGCTTGTAGTGTTGCATGTAGGAGTGAAAATGATGTTCCTGATGATATTTTTAGACTACAAGTAAGAGTTGAAACAAAAGGAACTTTTCCAAATTTAAAAATGGATATGAGAAGACAATCATGTGTTATGTGTGAAGATGCACCATGTGTTGAGGTTTGTCCAACAAAAGCATCATTTCAGACAAATGATGGAGTTGTACATATTGATGAAAGCACATGTGTATCTTGTAAATACTGTATTGTTGCTTGTCCTTATAATGCAAGATTTATGAATCCTGTTACTAAAGCAGTGGATAAATGTACTTTTTGTTATTCAAATAGAGTAAAAAAAGGTTTAGATCCAGCATGTGTAACAGTTTGTCCAACAGATGCATTAGTATTTGGAGATATAAGTGATACAAGTTCTGAAGTTTATAAAAAAGCAAATGAGAATAATTTATTGTATCCAAAAGCACATTTAGGAACTAAACCTAAAGTAGCATTTGTTCCTAATAAAAGAGGAGTAAGTTATGAATAATATGTGGGGAAGCACAGCTCAATATGAGGTTATAAATTGGCCTTGGCCAATTGCAGTATATCTATTTTTAGCAGGACTTAGTGCAGGTTCTATAATCATTGCACTTCTTGTAAAATGGAATAGACATGAAAAAGATAGTTCATCTATTTGGGATGCTATGGTTAAAGCTGGTGCGATAATCTCTCCTCTTACTATTTGTGTTGGATTATTGCTTTTAATTGTTGATTTAGGGAAACCTTTATCTTTTTATTGGTTATTAATAAGTTATAACTTTACATCAGTTATGACACTTGGTGTAATAGCTTTATTTATATATACACCTTTAGCATTTGTTTTTATGGGATTGATTTTTGAAGATACGATTAAAGAAAATAAACTTTTATCTATCTTTTCACCAATAATTTCATATATTAAAAGTTTTGAAGTTTATGCAAAAAGAATTGAGTATGTATTGTTTGGATTGGCCTTAATAGTAGGAGCTTATACAGGGTTCTTATTATCAGCTAATATGACATATCCATTGTGGAATTCACCTGTACTACCTATTTTATTTTTAGCTTCTGGTATAAGTGCAGGTATTGCAGGAAATATTTTGGTTGGTATGCTTTTCTTTAAAAGTAGTATTAATAAAGAGAGTATTAAATATTTACTTATTTTAGATTTAAGAGTTATTTTATTAGAAATACCTCTATTAATTATACTTTTTGTAGGTATGCTTTATGCAGGTGGAAATGCAGAGGTTGCAGCAATTCAAGCCTTAACTGTTGGAAAATGGGCTTCTATTTTCTGGTTTGGGGTTATTGGTTTTGGATTGATTTCACCTTTATTAATAGCATTTACAGCATTAAGAAATCATGCTTATAAAGTAGGATTTATATTAGTAAACTCTATGATTGTACTAGCAGGTGTTATATTACTTAGATTTTATGTGGTATATGCTGGACAATTGTTTACAGGAGCTTAATCACTAGAGAGGTTTTTAACCTTTCTAGTTATATAATAACATATGAAAATATTACTTTTAGAAGATGATTACAATTACAATGAAAGTATCACTGAATACTTAGAAGATTTAGGGTTTCAAGTTGATAGTTTTTATGATGGGGAAGAAGCATTAGATGCTATTGTAGAAAATAGTTACTACTTATTGATTTTGGATATTAAAGTTCCAAAACTCAATGGTCACGAATTAATCAAATACTTAAATGAAATGGGAAATGAAACACCAATACTTATAATGACTTCTTTAGTTGATATTGATAATATGACTATTGGATATGAGTTAGGTTGTGATGATTATTTAAAAAAACCATTTGAATTAAAAGAGTTAGAATTAAGAGTTACCCAATTAATAAAAAGTAAGTATAATACAGATAAAAACTCAACATACAAACTAAAAGATGGTTATACTTTTGAGTTTATTTCAGGAGTATTAAAAAAAGATGATATTGAAATTGAATTAACATCAAAAGAGATAGAGTTAATAAGATTTTTAATAAAAAATGCTAATTATTATTGTGAAATTGAAAACTTAAGAGAAAATGTGTGGGAAGGCAAAGATATACATTATGCAGATATTAGGATGTATATTAGTAAAATAAGAGTCAAAACTAATAAAGAGTTTATATTATCTTCACGAGGATTGGGATATAAAATTGAAATACCAAGTTAATGAAAAAAAAGTAGCCTATTTTTATACTTTTTTAGTGATGGTACTTTTTTCAATACCTACATATTTTGCAGTTGTTTTCTCTTTTGAAAAAGAGCTTATATTAAAAGAGTTAGCCCTTGAAAAATTCACAAATAATTTAGAAAGAAAGATATATTCTGAAAATATGGATTTATCAAGAAGTGTAAAAATAAGATTTGCACTTTTTGATGAAAATATGCAAATAGTTTCTTCAAGTTTATCTGAAAAATTAGATTATTATGATTTTAAAACATATATTGACTATCCTTATATGTATTACAAGCAAGAAATAGAGTATAAAAATAGATATAATGCAAGATATATAATTAGTGAAATACAGATTAATTATGCAAAAATGATTTTTATAGCTATTTTACTCTTTTTAGTAATACTTGCAAATATTTATATTTTAAATAAAGATATAATTAAAAATACAGCAAGGCCTTATGAGTTAATGCAAAAATACACTAACTCTTTTTTTAATGATACTATGCATGAATTAAAAACTCCTTTGGGTGTAATAAATATAAATTTAGATTTGCTTGTTCAAAAAAGTGAAGCAAATAAATATACTAAAAGAATGAAAACTGCTTTAAAACAGATACAAATCACCTATGAAGATATAGAATATCATATAAAAAATAAGAAAGTTAAATATATAAAAGAAAAACTTAATATATCAGATTTATTGCATTCAAGAATAGATTTTTTTGAAGATGTTGCAAATTCAAAAGCTATCTATTTTGATGTAAATATTGATAATGAATGTTATGTTTTTATGAACTCTTTAGAGTTTCAAAGAGTAGTTGATAATACATTAAGCAATGCAATAAAGTACTCAAATCCAAAAAATAAAATTGAAATAAAATTAGAAAATAAAAATGATATATCAAGACTTAGTATTAAAGATTATGGGCATGGTATTAAAAATATAAAGAGTGCTTTTAATAGATTTGATAGACAAGATGAAGCCCAAGGTGGTTTTGGACTGGGGCTAAATATTATAAAAAATATTGCAAATAAGAATGGAATAAAAATTGATGTTGAAACAAAAGTAGATGAGGGTAGTACTTTCATATATGAATTTAGAAATTATAAAAAGAAGTTTTTAGATGGAGTTGAAGATGACAGTTAATAGAAATTTTATTTTTTTAATACTATTTGTTGCAATTAGTTCATTTTTTCTATTTTGGGCATTTAATAATTATATGATTTATGAACAAAAAAATAGTAATGAAAATCTTATGGATGTTTATCTAAATGATTTAGCAAAAGAGATAAAAAAGAATAAAGAGTTAGTGTTAACTTCTGCTGTTTTAATTTCAAAAAATGATGATATAAAAAGATGTTTAAAAACAAATAACAAAGAAGACTGTATTAAATATTTACAAAAATCAAAACAAAGCTTAGTAAGTACTTCTTTGTTTAAAGATATAAAGATTCATCTACATAAAAAAGATTTAAAGAGTTTTTTTAGATTATGGGATTTAAAAAATAGTAAAAATGACTCATTACAAGGCTTTAGATACTGTTTAAAAATAGTAAAAAATGAAAAAAGACCAAAATCCTGTATCGAGATAGGGCGTTTTTCTATGTTAATTAGAGGAGTTAGTCCTGTGGTTGAAGATAATGAGTATTTAGGATCAATTGAAGCAATTATAGATTTTAGTTCAATTATTGAGCATTTTAAAGAAAAAGATATCAAGCTTTATGTACTTATGAAAAAAGAGTATTTATCAATACCTACAAAAGTCAAATTTAAAAAAGAACAGATTTTAAATGATTATGTGGTTTTAAATAATAAAATAGAAGATTTTTCTTTTTTAGATAATGAAAAATTTGAATACACAGGGTATGAAAAAAAATCAAATTATTATTTATTATATACTCCAATATATAATATTAGTAAAGAACAAATTGGTACATATGTATTAAAAATATATATCTAATTAAAGAAGCACGCAAACTCCATTTTCTACTTTGAATATAGAGTTTAATTCATATTCAAAGATTTTGTCATTATATTTTATTAGTGCTTCTTCATATGTAGGTTTTGTTTTTAGATATTTTATAACTTCATCTTCTTGTTTTAGATTTTGATATTTAAAGCTATTTACAAAATCATCAATGTTGTAAATTACTTCGATTAAACCCTTTTTAATATATTTGATAAGACCTTTATTGTCCTCAACTCTATGTGCGATTGTGTATACCTTTTTGTTCATTTTAAGAGCATACTCTAAACTTCTAATACTTCCTGAGTTTTCATCTGCTTGCATTATAATTAATATATCACTTAAAGCTACTACTATTTCATTTCTATGTACAAAAGTGTATCTAGTAGCTTTAAAATCATCTTTATAAGTACTTAAAAGTAAGCCTTGCTTTTCAATAGAGTTTAGAATATTTTTATTTACTTTGGGGTATTTTATATTAAGTCCATTTGCTAATACACATATAGTATTATCAAAACCTGCTCCTTGGTGAGATATAGCATCAACTCCCATTGCTCCTCCACTTACAATACAAAATCCTCTTTGAGATAGTTTTGAAGATATTTCATAGCATAACTGTTTTGTATAGTTTATGGGTCTTCTTGTCCCAACTATTGAGATGCTGGGTTTATTTAATAATTTAGCATCTCCTCTAAAAAATATCTCATCTGGATATTTTTTTAAGGAGTCTAGTTTTTTTATATGAAAATCTAAAATTTCAGTCATAAAACCTCGATAATAACAATTTATATTATTATATCAAGGTTTTGGTAAAAATGGAAGTTCACTTAAATATATTAGTTCTAAATCTTTTAAAAGTGGTTTAGACTCTTTTAGTACTTTTAATGTAATACTATAAGGATGTCCAATAGCAATTGAATAACCACTTTTTTTAGAGATTCTAATAGCCTTTTTTAATTGGTTTTGAATATAATTAAAATCTTTTTTATTATCAATAAATATATTTCTTGCAATATATGGCATGTCATATTTTTTCGCATACTTTTTAGCTACTGTTTTAGCTGTTGTTCTACTATCTACAAAAACTAAATTATGTTTTTTTAGTGCTTTAAATAAATAATCCATGCTTTTTTCATCTGAAGTAAATTTACTTCCTGTATGATTATTTGTATAAATAGCATCTGGATATGCTTGCTTTAACTCCTTAACTCTTTTCTCGATTTTTTCATATGAGTCACCCACATGTAAGGTGTTTTCTTCTTCAAACTTAAAAGATTGTGCTTGCATAGGAAAATGTATCATATAAAATGGTAAGCCTTTTGCAACTTTAGCTGAATATGGATGTTGCTTTGTTGGAGGTAAAAAAGACATTGTAACTTTATATCCAATATCTAAAATTTTATCAACTTGTCTTTGAAGTGTAACATCATCAATTATTATAACTAGTTTAGATTTTTTCTCTTTTTTTGACTCTTTTTTTATTGTTTTTGAAACTTCGTTTTTAGTCTCTTTTTTTTCTAAGTGTTTCTCTTTTTTATGTATATACTCTTTATCAAACTCTTTTGTATACTCTTCATATTTTACATTATTTGATTCATCCATAAAATATTTTTCTATTTTTTTATTTGTATAATTGTTTAAATCTAAATCTTTTTTTATCTCAACTTGCTTTGTACTTTTAAGCTCTTTAGTATCTTTTTTTAGTAAAAAAAAGTAGCTTAATACAGTTGTAACTAGTGTAAGTATTAATATTAATAAAATTAGGTTTATTGTTTTTAGCTTATTATTACTTTTTTGAGTCTTGTTTTTTCTATTTTTTGGTGGAGTGTTTTTTCTTGCGTTATTTTTTCTTGGTTTTCTTTTTGTCATAAATATCAGTCAACATAAAAGTAAGGATAACCTTACTTTTATTAGTTTTTCTCTTGATCTACAATTTTATTTGCTTTAATCCAAGGCATCATATCTCTTAATCTTCTACCAGTTACTTCTAGTGGATGATTAAATAAGTTATTTCTTTCAGCTGTCATTCTTGGATAACCTGACTGTCCTTCTAAAATGAAATCTTTTGCAAATTTACCATTTTGAATTTCAGTTAAAATATCTTTCATTGCTTTTTTAGACTCTTCATTAATAACTCTTGGTCCAGAAACCATATCACCGTACTCAGCAGTATTTGAAATAGAGTATCTCATATCATGAACTCCACCCTCAAACATTAAATCAACAATTAATTTTAATTCGTGTAAACACTCAAAGTATGCCATTTCAGCAGGATATCCAGCTTCTGTTAATGTCTCAAATCCAGCTTGAACTAATGCAGAAACACCACCACAAAGTACAGCTTGCTCACCAAATAAATCAGTTTCAGTTTCATCTTTGAAAGTTGTTTCAATAATACCTGTTCTTCCTCCACCAATTGCACTTGCATAAGATAATGCAATATCTTTAGTGTTTTGTGATGGGTCTTGATGAATTGCAATTAAATCTGGAATTCCTCCACCTTTTTGAAATTCAGATCTTACAGTATGACCTGGTGCTTTTGGAGCAACCATCATTACATTGATATTTTTAGCAGGAGCAATTCTTCCATAATGGATATTAAATCCGTGTCCAAATGCAACAGTTGCACCATCTTTTAAATTTGCTTCAATCTCATTTTTATAAATATCTGCTTGATTTTCATCTGGTAATAAAATCATTACAATATCAGACTCAGCTGTTGCTTCAGCTATAGTTTTTACAGTAAATCCTTTAGCTTCTGCTTTTGCCCAAGATGAACCACCTTTTCTTAATCCAACAATTACTTCAACACCTGAATCTCTTAAGTTTTCAGCGTGTGCATGACCTTGTGAACCAAATCCAATCATTGCTACTTTTTTTGACTTTATTAAATCAATATTACAATCTTTATCATAGTAAACATTTAATGCCATAGTTTTCCCTCTGTATTTTTAGTTTGCGTGCATTATACTCAAAAGAATCTAAAGTTTTGGTAATGAGATAGTAAAACAAGCGCCTTTATAAGTAGTGTTACTGTTGTTTATTATTCTATTTTCAACACTTAATAAACCATTCATATGTTTTTGTATGATTTCTTTGCTCATATATAAACCAATTCCAGTACCTTGTGTTTGATGTTTTGTTGTAAAGTAAGGGTCAAATACTTTTTCAATATTTTTTATATCAATGCCACCTGCATTATCTATTATTTCAATGATATTATATGAACCTTTTTTGAAAATATTTATATTAACTTGAGGATTTTTTATTTTTTTATTTGTAAAAGCATCTTTTGCATTACTTAAAATATTTAAAAAGACTTGTGAAAGTTCATTTGGAAATCCAAAAGAGATGTTTTTTTCTTCTTTGAAGTTTGTTACTACATCTATATTTTTATCCTTATATGATGCAGCTGTTATATTAAGACTATTGTTAAGTATTTTTTGAATATCAAATTTGATTTTTTCTTTATCTTCTTTAAAAAAGTTTCTAAAATCTTCTATTGTTTGTGTTAAAAACTCTACATATGTAATTATAGATTCATATGACTTTTCAATATCTTCTTTTTTATTAATACCAAGTTGCATTTGAAGTTGCATTGATGAAGCTGTTGAAGATATAGCTGATAGGGGTTGTCTCCATTGATGAGCAATATTTCCTATCATTTCTCCAAGGGCTGCAAATCTTGATTGCTGAATCATTTTTTTATCTTTTGCCCTATTTTTTTCTAACTCTTCTTGAACTTTCTTTTCTAAAGTTTCATTTAATTCTTGAAGTTGTTTTGTTTTTGAATCAACAATATTTTCTAAATTATCATTTAGTTTTGCTAATTGCTCTTGCACTTTTATCTCTTTTGAAATCTCATTTAGTGAGATTATGATTATAAAGTTTTTATCATTTAATATTTTCTTTTTGGCAACTATTGAAAAATAGTGTAAGCCACTTAGATTTTTCATAGCTACTTTATGAAGTTTGTTTGGATTTTGTAAAATATATTCATACCACATCAATCCATCATAATCAATATCTAATATAAAGTCTTCTTTTTCTACATCTTGAAAAAAATCACAAATGCATGCATGTTCATTTTTAAAATCATCAAAAGAGTTATATCCATTGAAAAAATCTACTAAGGCACTATTTGCATCAATCATCTCTTCACCATTGCTTACAACTACTATATTAGGTTGTCCATCTAATATACCCCTTGTTGCAGCCTCTTGCATTTTTAATTCTTGCATTTTCTTTTCTAATTGTGTATTTAAATCAAAAAGTGTTTTTGCATTTTTATTTATTTGTTTTACTATAAAATATGTAAGTATTAAGACAATAAATATAATTGAAGCAATAAGAATTAGCTCTAACTTTTGATATTGTTTTTTTTCATATTTTATTTGATTTTGTAGTTTTTTAAGTGTAATCTCACCTTCATATTGTAATCTTCTTGTATTTTCTGTAATTCTAATAAAAAAAGCAGGTGTTAATTTATAAAATCTTTTAATTTTTTTTGTTAATTTCTCAAACTCTTTATGATTTTCTAAAGATCTGTAAAGTTCAGCTTCATTTAAAAGTAGTTTTAATTGATTTGTCATATTAATAAGTTCTTCTAGTTTTGGTCTTAAATCAATTGATTCTAAAGATACAATACTTTTATTCTCTTTTATATATTTTACTGTTCTTATTGTATTGTTATGTCCTACAATATTAAGCCTAATTACTCTTTTTAGTTCTCCTCCATTTTCTAAAATATCAAGGGCAGTTTTTATTGTTTCTACTCTTTGTTTTAATCTATTAGAGATTAAATCTCTACTTCTTTTATTTGTTGCAGTCGTTGCTATTTCATAAAAATCTGAACGAATTTTATATAAATCATTTACTATATATTCACCAATTTGTATTTTTGCTTCTTGATTTTTTGTTTTATTATCTAAGTTTTCTAGTAGATTTAAAAAGAAAAGGTGAAGCACTATTAAACTTATTATTCCTATTAAAAATATACTAACTAATAAAATTAGTTTTGAAAGGGTATTTTGTTTATTTGCAAGTGATAGTTTTATCAAAATTTATCCTAGTTTAAAATCCATATTCTTTCATTATTTGTTGACCTTGTTTACTTTTTGCAAACTCCATAAAAGCTTTTGCAATCTCTTTATTTTCAGAAAAGCTTAAAAGATTTATTTCAAGTCTTTTTTTAGGGGCATATTTTTCATCAATTTCAATTACATCTATATATTTTGAGTTTTCATCCCATGTTGCAGTTGCTTTCCAATTAATAGTTACATTTGTTCTTTTTTCAATAAGAGATCTATTTAAGTTTCTTGAGTCTGTTCCAATCTCAATTGCATTATCGTAAGCTTCATTAAAAAACTTTTCTCCTTTGTATGCAAGAAATATTTTCTTTGTCATTTTTCCAATGCTACCTGAATTTGGATTACATAAAATAGAAGAGTTCATAGAGTTAATAAATGCTTCTAAATCTTTGATTTTTAAAGGATTGTTTTTTTCTACAAAAATTGCTGCTTGGTTATGTCCTATAAAAACACTATCAATTATAAGTGAATCTTTTTTATTTTTGATTCTATATGAATCACTTCCTGGAAGATATAAATCACCTTTTTTTGAGTACTTTAAAGCATCATATAAATCTTTTGAACCACCTTGTGAAATTTTGATATTACAATTATATTTTTCTTCAATAATTTTAGCCATTTGTTTAATTGGTTTAACCATTGTTATTCCACAATAAAAAATTAAAGTTGGTTTTTGCTTTGCCATTAGTGTTGAGCTAATTATAAAAGTAGTAAGTATTAAAATAAAAAATTGTTTAAACATTACAATAAGCCTTAAAAAGATTTTAGATAAGATACTATCATAACATACTTAAGGAAAAAAATTGTATAAACAACTATTTGAAAAGATAATAAATTCTAATAATACTTTCAATAAAGAAGAACAAAAAGTAGTTGATAAGCTATTAAAAGATTCAATTTTAATAAAACAAGAAGATAAATTTGAAATAAATTCGAAATTCAAAATTGCAAAAGTTAAATTTGAAAAAAATTATGCTTTATTAGAAGATATAAGCAATGAACATAAAAATATAAAATTAGAGTTTGACCTTTTAAATGGAGCATACGATGGTGATTTTGTAGTAGCAAAAAGAATTTTTAATCCAAGAAGTAAAATTAAAGCAAAAATAGTGCATGTTTTCTCTTCAAAAGTAAAAGAGCTTTTAGTTTATGTTCAAGATAATAGTTTTTTTACAGTAAAAGAGAGCATTGAATTAGATTTTAAAGTAAATAAAAAATATCAAGATGGGCAAATACTTCTAGTAAATAGTAAAGATTTTGAAACTATAAAAGATATTGGTCATATAGATGATCCTAAAGTTGATGAGTTTATCTCTTTGTATTTATATCATGAATTAATAAGATTAGAGCCTGAGCTTGAAATTGATGCAAAGATGAATGATACCAATAAAAGAGTAGATTTAACACACTTGAATTTTTGTACAATAGACCCAGCTAGTGCAAAAGATCATGATGATGCAATCTATTATGATGAAACAAAACAAATAGTATATGTAGCAATTGCAGATGTTTCATATTTTGTTAAAGAGAATTCGCAACTTGATAAACTAGCATATATGAAATCAAGCTCTATATATCTTCCCTCAAAAGTTTTACCAATGCTTCCAAGAAAACTAAGTGAAGATATGTGCTCTTTAAGAGAAAATGAGAAAAGATATGCATATGTATTTGAAATCCATTTAGATATAAAAAATTTAGAAATAAAAAGTTCAAAACTATATGAAGCAATAATTGAATCAAAAAGAAAGTTCTCATATGGAAGAATCGATAGAGTTTTAGAGGGTAAATTTGATAAATATACAACACTAGAAAAGCAAATATTTGACTCTGTTGTTAAATTATATGATGTGACTAAAGCATATAGAGCAAAAAGGCTAGAAAAAGGTTATGAATTTAGATCAAGTGAATTAAGATTGAAATTAAATCATAATAGTGAACTTGAATCTATTGAAGAAGAAAACTCAACTGCCTCACATCAATTAGTTGAAGAGTGTATGCTTTTTGCAAATATTGAAGCTAGTAAAAAAGTTAATAGTGTAGGTATATATAGAATTCATGAAGAGCCACCTTTTAAAGCTATTACAAAACTTGTTGATGAAGTAAATAGTTTAGGTGTAAATGTAAAGTTACAATCTACAATTCATGAAACAATTAATCATATTCAAAATAAAGCAAAACATACTACTTTATCAAAAGAGATTGATGAGCTTATAATTCATGCTCAAACACAAGCAAAATACTCTTCAAAGAATTTAGGGCATTTTGGTTTAGGATTTAGCTCATATTCTCACTTTACAAGTCCAATTAGAAGATATTCAGATTTAGTTTTACACAGAATGTTAAAAAGCAATCAAACACCTGATAATATAGATGATATATGTGATTATATCTCTATTCAAGAAAGAAAAATTGATCAACTTGTTTGGGATTTTGAAGATAGAAAATATGCTAGATTTGCAAAAAAACATATAAAAGATGAGTTTAGAGTTTATATTACTGATAGTGAAAGAGGCTTAGCAAGAGCTTATGATAAAATGCCAGGAATGAAACTTGTTTTAGATAATTATAAAGGACAGGTAATATACTCAAAGTTAAAAGTTATTATAAAATCTGTAAATATAATTACAAAACAAATTGTAGCTTCTATTAAATACTAAGTTCTGACATTGTAGTAAAAAAAGAGGTAGATTTTTTTATAATATATTGTCCTAGAAGTTTCTTATCTTCATTTACAACTATTGGAGCAGTTAAATTAACAACTGAATTTGCAACTGGATTATTTATAACAATAGAGAAATAAAAAGAGATTTTTGTATCTTTATTGATCTGCATCTTTTTTAAGAAACTCTCATCAAACTCAATATCAAAACTTTTTATTGAGTTTGATGAAATCATATGCATATTTGTATTGTCTTTTTTATCAATTTGTAAAATAGAGAAATCTTTGTCTAATTTTTTAATATTCATGTATTTGATTTTATCAAAACCTAAAATGGGAACTTTTACTTCATACAACATTATGCCTTTTTAATTTTAAGCTTAAAGATTTTATTAAAAAATAACTTAATCTTAGATATTATATCTTTATGTATAAAAATGAATTTGATAACTTATTAAAACAAAATAAAAAGTTTGATGCGTATATGTTTTATGGGCAATCTACTTTCTTAATTGATTATTATAGTAATTTAGTTGCAAAAAGTATTGCACATGAAAATGATATTCAAAGGATATATTTTGATGAGTATGATTTTAAGTTTATAAAAGATCAACTTTTACAATCATCTCTTTTTTCATCTACTAATTTAATAATTATCAAAACAGAAAAAAAGATACAAAAAAAAGAAGTTACAGAATTAATAAATGCTTGTAATATTAATCCTGATTCTACACTTATTTTCTCTTGCCTTGGAGATCTTGATTTTAAAACAATGAGTAGTTCATTTAGTGCAAAAACAAATTCAGTTAGTGTTAGGATGTTTACACCTTTTATAAATGAAGCTTTAAAGCTTTTGGAAAAAGAGGCAAGATTTATAGGTTTAGATTATGATATGTCTGCATTAAATCATCTATATTTTATGCATAGACATGATTTGAGTTTATGTATAAATGACTTGAAAAAATTAGCTATTTTAGATAAAAAAATAAATACAAATCTTATAAACTCCCACTGTTTTGGTATAGGAAATGTATCTTTTGAGGATTTTTTAAATGATTTAATAGTAGGAAATGATATTTCAGAAGAGTTACAACTTTTATTAGAAGAGGGAATGAATGAAATTTATTTATTAAATCAAATTACATCCTTTGTTCAGCAACTATTTATGATAAGTGCCTATACAAGAGCATTTGGAGCTCCTAATGCAAAAGAGATTTTAGGTTATATTCCTCCTAAAAATATTTGGGAAAAAAAGAGTAAATTGGCAATTTCAATAAAACCAGAAGTGTTTCAAGAAATGTTTGAATTTCTACTTGATTTAGAGTTAAAACTAAAATCTACAAAAATTAATAAAGAAAATCTTTTTTTACAAGCAAGCCTAAGAAAATTTACAGTTATGTTTAGATAAAATCACGAACTTTACAAAAAATCCTTGCTGATATTTATGTAAAGATACCGGCACAAACTATAAGGAGCAATTAAATGTCAAAATTAAAGCATTATGAAACAATGTTTATTATTAAGCCAACTCTTACTGATGAAGAGACTGTGGCAGAAATCGAAAAAGTTAAAGCTAACATCGAGAAAAACGGTGGAGAAATCGTATCTTGTGATGATATGGGTTCTAGACAACTAGCTTATGAAATTGAAAAAAACAAAAGAGGTTACTACTTCGTAATTTACTTTAAATCACCTGCAAGTGCTATTTTAGAGTTAGAAAGAACTTTCAGAATCAATGAGCAAATCTTAAGATTTTTATTTATTAAATATGAAAACAAAAAAGAGATTACAGCTTGGACAAAAATGAGTGACGAGGCAGCTAAAAAAGCTAACTAATAACACATAAGGACCTTCAAATGTATAATAAAATAGTAATGGTAGGAAATCTTACAAGAGATATTGAGCTTAGATATTTGCCAAGTGGTGCAGCAATAGCAAAATCTGCAATTGCAACTAGTTATAAATACAAAACATCAAGTGGTGAGCAAAAAGATGAAGTTTGCTTTTTAGACTTTAATATCTTTGGAAGATCTGCAGAAGTTGCTAATCAATATTTAAGAAAAGGTTCAAAAGTACTATTAGAGGGAAGACTTGTATTAGAACAATGGACTGCTCAAGATGGAACAAACAGAAGTAAACACTCATTAAGAGTTGATACTATGAAAATGTTAGATTCTAAAAGTGACAGTCAACAACAAGGTGGAATGGACAATGGTTATAATAACTATAATGCAAATGCATCAAGTCCACAGCCTCAACAAAATCAATACAACCCATCAAGTACTCAAAATGATTATGGACAAAAGAATAATTATGGTGGTATGAACTCGGCACAAAATAGTGCTCCTGAGCATAAAATACCTGAAATCGATATTGATGAAGATGAAATACCTTTTTAAAAAACAAGGATAAAAAATGGCAGAAAAAAGAAAATACGGAAAAAAATATTGTAAATATACTGAAATGAAAATTGATTTCATTGATTATAAAAACACTAACTTATTAAAGTTATCAATGAGTGAAAGAGGTAAAATTATGCCTAGAAGACTTACAGGTAACTCTAAAAATGCTCAAGAAATGGTAGAAAAAGCTATCAAAAGAGCTAGACATATGGCATTGGTTCCATATATTGTTGATACTAAAAAAGTTACTGAACCAGCACACATTAGCTACAAATAAGTAATTTTAAAAGAAAGAAGTAAAACTTCTTTCTTTTTTTATGATTTAAAAACTATACCTTTTCCCAAACAACACCATTTGGTGTGTCCATTATTGATATATTAAAGCTACTTAATTCATCTCTAATTTTATCGGCTTGCTCAAAGTCTTTATTCTTTTTAGCTTCTACTCTTTTTAAGATTAACTCTTCAATTTTTTTAATTTGTTCTTTTGAAATACCAAATTGAAAATATTTAAAAGCATCATTTGATGCAACACCTAAAACTTCTTCTATAAATTCAAAGTTTGCAACAAGCTCTTTTTTGAAAGCTTTATTTTTAGGCTCTTTGTCAAGTGTTTCATTTGCATTTGAAACCATTTCATCAACAATTGAAATTGCTTTTGATGTATTTAAATCATCATTTAAAGCATCTAATAAATTCTCTTTGAATTGTTTATTCGCAGAAGATTTTCCAAGTCCATAAACTCTTTTTTTAACTCTATAAAGTTTATCAAGTCTTTTTTTACTTACAATTAAATCCTCTTCATTAAAGTTAAAATCAGCTCTATAATGAGCACTTAAAAGATAATATCTTACTACTTCACCAAAATATGATTTAAGTATATCTTTTAAGAAAAACGAGTTTCCAAGTGATTTACTCATTTTTTCACCATCAATATTTACAAAGCCATTATGCATCCAATATTTAGCAAGATGTTGATTAGAAGAACATCTAGTTTGTGCAGCTTCATTTTCATGATGAGGAAAAATTAAATCAGCTCCTCCACCATGAATATCTATAGCAAACTCTTTATCTTTATATGCTAGATGTTTATCAATCATTGCTGAACATTCAATATGCCAACCAGGTCTTCCTCTTCCAAAAGAAGCAGGGTATGAAATCTCATTTTCCTCTTTTTGAAATTTCCATAAGGCAAAATCTTTAGAGTTTCTTTTCTCACTATTTGTTTCTACTCTTGCTTGTGAATTTTCATCACTTGCTCTGTGGCTAATATTTCCATAATTATTATCTTTTGAAGTATCAAAATAAACACCATCACTAATGATATATGCTATATCTTTTTTTTGTAGGTTTTCTATCATCTCAATCATAATATCAAGGTTTTGTGTAGCTTTTGGTTCTAATGTATTTTCTAAGATATTTAGTTTATTCATATCACTTTTGTATGAATTTATATAATATTGTGTAATTTCTTCAAGGGTTTGTTTTGTTTCATTCATTTTTTTGATGATTTTATCATCAATATCTGTAAAGTTTTTACTCATTGTTACATTGTAGTTATTTGCTTTTAAGACTCTATGTAATAAATCAAATGCAATAGCACTACGTGCATGACCTAAATGTGCATCATCATACACAGTAGGTCCACACACATAAACTTTTACATCATTATTTAAAATTGGTTCAAAAAGTACTTTTTCTTTTTTTACAGAGTCAAATAGATGTAATTTTCTCATTATTTAAATAGTGCCTCCAAATCAACAGGTGCAGCTGATTTATTATCATTTTGCTGGTCATTGGCAAAACCAGAAAGTGCATTTGTAGCTTCAATCTCTTTTAATTCAATATCTGTTTTTGTAAGCATTGAAGCTAATCTAATATTTAGTCCAACTCTACCAATTGCTTTTGATTTTTGATCACTTGGTATTGTTACAACAGCTTTTGAATTTTTTCCTGGAATAGCACTTTTATCAATAACCACACTTGATATAATAGCAGGTGATAAGGCTCTTGATAAAAACATCTCTGGAACAGTAGAGTATTCAACACAATCTATACTTTCTCCATTTAATTCTTGGCTTATTGAAGAGATTCTAACACCTTTTACTCCAACAACTGAACCAATTGGATCTATATTTGGCTCTATTGTAGAAAGGGCAATTTTTGCTCTACTTCCTGGTATTCTAGCACTTGCTTCAATTGTAATTCTATTATCTTTAACTTCTGGAACTTCTAATGCTATTAGTGCTTCTAGAAATTTTGGTGAAGTTCTTGAAATCTCAATAATTAATCCTAAAGATTTATCTATTTTTACAGCTTTTACAACAGCTTTTAAGTGATCTCCCACTTTAAATATTTCACCTTTGATTCTGTTTTTTCTTGGTAAGATTGCTTTTACTTCGCCAATTTCTATAAATGTGTTTTCAGCTCTATCAACTCTTGTTACTGATCCATTTACAATTTTCCCAATTTTATTTTTGAATTTTGTTACAAGATTTTCTTCAATAAATCTTTGTATTTTATATTCAAAATTATTATGAAGAATTGTTGCTGCATTTCTTCCCATATTTTCAAATTCTAAGTCATAATCTACTGAATCACCAACTTCTAAATCTGAATCAATCTTTTTTGCTTCATCAATGCAGATGAAATTTTCAGGGTTAATTAAGTTGTTATATTGATCTAATGAATTACCAAGTAATCTTTCATCATTATTTTCAACAACTTCTAACTTTTGAAAAAGTTCAAGTTTTTTATTAACTCTATCTATTTGTGCATCAAAGTTTAGTGATGGGTCAACCATCTTTTGAGCAGTTTTTATCAGCGCCTCTTTTAATGCCTGCTCTACATCTTCAACTTTTAGACCTTTTTCATAGGCAATTGAGTCCAAAATATCAATAATCTTATCCATTAAAACCCTTCGTATAATACATTTATCAATCAAATATTAAAATATTGATTGAAGTTCTATAAAACTCATAGCTCTCACAAAAGCTAATAATAAACAAGTTTTTTTCCTTTTAGGATAAAGATACCTACACATAAAACGTCTTGTGTTAGCTTTTTTTAATCATCTATAGGATGCTCGGGAGAAATTGTTTTTCTACCTGTTATAACACGAAGCTATGAGATTTTAAACTATCACAATGGAGGATTATCATGTATTATGTTGGAGTTGATATTGCTAAGGATAAGCATTATGTTTGTATTTTAGATGAATCTAAAGAGTTAGCTTGCAAACCTTTTTGGATTCATAGTGACATTTTAGGATTAAGAGAATTACTAAAACGATTAGCTGATTTATCACTTGACAATGATGATTTTATTATTGGAATAGAATCAACTGGAGCATTCAGTGAAAATTTTTATTCTTACCTTACTGATGCTAATTATAAGGTAATCTTACTAAATTCTTATCAAACAGCTAAGTATAGAGATTTCTCTACACTTAAAAAGATTAAAAATGATTCGATCGATGCTTATGTTATAGCTGAACTATTAGCAACTGGAAAATATAAAGCTAGTTATATTAGCAATGAAGCTTATCATAATTTAAAAGTTTTAAATAGACTAAAAAAATCTTTAGATGATAAGATTAAAACTATTAAAAGAGAAATATCTACAGTTGTAGCAACTGTTAATCCTGAGATTGAAAAAGTATTTCCAAATATCTTTACCAAAACTGCAATAGCAATCATTAAGGCCTATCCTACTGCAATGGATATTCAAAAAGCTACGCCAGCAAAGCTAACCAAGATATTTCGTCACATCAAAGGTAATAACTTTAGTCTTGAAAAAGCAAAGTACTTGATAGAACTGGCTTATTCGTCTATTTATTCAGGTCGTGCTTATGAATCAAGGGCCTTAATGATCAGAACTAATATTAAGATATTAGAGCTTTACATTCAAGAAAAAGAAGATATTGAAAAACAAATTCAAGATTTAATTGATAATCAATTGGATGAGGATTCAAGTAATATTGAAAATACTAAATCTATTCCTGGAGTTGCCAATAAAACCATTGCTGCTATTCTTGGTGAATGTGGAGACTTACGAAGATTTGAATCTGCTAAAGCCTTCATTGGCTTTTTAGGACTCTATCCAACTTTATATCAATCTGGTAAATCTTTATCCACTGGAACATTAGCAAAAAGAGGAATACCAATAGCTAAACATGCATTATATCTCGCAGCTGTATCAGCTGTAAGACATAATACTGAACTTCATAAGCTTTATCGCGATAAGCGTTCCTCTGGTAAATCAACAAAAGAAGCTTTAATAATTGTTGCTAAGAAATTAGCATCAATTATTTATTCACTTTTTAAGTATAACCAAGCATATAATCCAAACAGAGTACTTATCCAACATAGAAGATAAACTTGTTAGTTTAACACTTGTGAGAACAATGAGTTTTTATAGAACTTTGACCTAATAAATGTATCAATTTTTTATTTGATCATTTGAACACTTTGTTAAAAAATGCTCAAAAAATCAAACCATAAAGCACACCCATAAAAAATAGCTAGTCGTTTAAGCTATTCTTTATAGGATGGTTTGTTTGTTGACATTGAAATGAATGTTTTGATTTTCAATGTTGTTGTTAGACTCACATTATATCTAAAACTTCTTTTATACAAGTTAAAGCCATTTTAAGCTAAAATATATAGCTAATTTAAAAGATAAAAAAGGTTTAGTTATATGGAATTATTATTTGCAAGAAATGAGTTAAATGAAAAACCAAAAAAAGTGCAATTAGACAAAATTAAAGAAGAGTTACAAAAATCTGGTGAAAAAATATTTTATTTTGATAGAGACAACTCTCATAAAGATATGATGGCTTTGGTTGATGCTTTAGAAGATGAAGGGTTCAATGTATATTTTAGAGAAGTAAAATATGGCTTGGCTGATGATGAGTATATGTATGAGGTACATGCACTTTTAATTAAGTAGGCAAATAAATGAGTAAAGAAGAATCAAAAAAGTTATTTATACAAACATTAGGTTGTCAGATGAATGATACTGACAGCCAACATATAGCTGCAGAATTAAAAAAATATAAAGATTATGATAAAACTGAAAATATAGAAGATGCAGATTTAATTATTATCAATACATGTTCAGTAAGAGAAAAACCAGTACAAAAACTTTTTTCTGAAATTGGACAATTTAATACTAAGAAAAAAGATGGTGCAAAAATTGGAGTATGCGGGTGTACTGCAAGCCATTTAGGAAAAGATATTATTAAAAGAGCTCCTTATGTAGACTTTGTTGTTGGAGCTAGAAATATCTCAAAAATTAAAGATGTTGTTGATGTAAAAGGTGCAATTGAAATCTCAATTGATAATGATGAATCAACATATGAATTTGCTCCTGCAAAAACAAATAAATATAGAGCAAGTGTAAATATTTCTATTGGATGTGATAAAAAATGTACTTATTGTATTGTTCCTAGTACAAGAGGTGAAGAGATATCTATTCCTCCTGAAATGATTGTTGATCAAATAAAAAAAGCAGTTGATGATGGTGCTGTTGAAGTGATGCTTTTAGGGCAAAATGTAAACTCTTATGGAAGAAGATTTTCAGATAAAAGAGAAAAATATAGTTTCACAAAACTTCTACAAGATGTTTCAAAAGTTGATGGATTAGAAAGAATTAGATTTACTTCTCCACATCCCTTGCATATGGATGATGAGTTTATTGAAGAGTTTGCAAAAAATCCAAAAATTTCAAAATGTATTCATATGCCATTGCAAAGTGGTTCAACTGCTATTTTAAAAGCTATGAAAAGAGGTTATACGAAAGAGTGGTTTTTAAATAGAGCTAAGAAATTAAGAGATTTAGTTCCAAATTTAAGAATTACAACTGATATTATAGTAGCATTTCCTGGTGAAACACAAGAGGATTTTGAAGATACTTTAGATGTTGTAAATCAAGTAAAATTTGATCAAATATTTAACTTTAAGTACTCTCCAAGACCAGAAACAGAAGCTTTAAAATTAGAGCATTTAGAAATAGATGATAAAATAGGTAGTCAAAGATTAACAACTTTAATTGAGCTTCATAAAAGATATTTAGAAGAACAAATGCCAAAATTAATTGGAAGTACAGTAACTGTATTAGTTGAAGCATTAAAACCAAATGGTGAAATTTCTGGATATACAGATAACTATTTGCAAGTGTTTGCAAAGGGAAGTGATGAGTATTTAGGGAAGTTTGTTAAAGTAAAAGTACTTAATGCTACAAGAACAGCATTAAAAGGTGAGATAATAAAATAAATATGAAAAAAAGAATTAAAACTTTTATTTCAATAAAAATTATACCTTTTATTATGCAATTGCTTGTAAGATTTATTTATCTTACAAACAAAAAAGTTTTTCACCATGCTCAAATCAAAGCAGATGAACCTATAATCGTTGCTTTTTGGCATGGTGAGTTATTAATGCAACCATTTAATTATCAAAAGTTAAGACCATCATCACTTGTAAAAGCAATGATTAGTCAACACAAAGATGGTGAAGCAATAACTAGAACTGTACAATATTTAGGTATTGGTTCAATTAGAGGTTCTTCTTCAAAAGGTGGAGCTAAAGCATTAATTAGTACAATTAAAGAGTTAAAAGCTAAAAATGATATTGCTATCACTCCTGATGGGCCAAGAGGACCAAGATTTAGTGTTGCAGATGGAATAGTTGCAATTGCAAAAAAAAGCGGTTGTAAAATAGTTATTTTTAATTGTAAACCAAGTAAATATTGGCAAATGAAATCATGGGATAAATTTGTAGTTCCAAAACCTTTTGGAACTATTGAATTTTTTATTCAAGAGCCTTTAGATGTGACAAATTTAGATAATGAACAAGCAAAAGCATTAATAAAAGAAAAAATGCTTATTAATGCAGTAGTGTAGGAATAGTAATGTTTAATAAACACTCTTTATATATAAATGCTATTAAAAATAATAACTCTTTAAAACTTAACTTTAAAAAGTTAGAAAAAGCAGAAATAATAGACTCAAGTCAATCAGTATTTTTATCTAAAGATGAAATTTTGCCAAGGGATGCAGTACATAAAATAAATGCATTACAAAATGAAATAGATAAAACATATATTTCAGCACTTTTGCTTAGTGATGATACAAAGTTAGTTAAAAGAAATGTCTCTAAAAGATTAAAAGAGTATGCAACTACAAATTTAAATAATGAATATGATGTTGCTGTTTTGAAAAATAAGCTTTTTGAAACAAGACACTATTTTGAAGCTACTGGCGTTGATTATATTTATTCAATTTTTCATGTATTAAATCTTTTTATTGAAAAAAATCCTTATACAAACTCTTTAATATCACTATTTTTTAATAATAAAGCATATATTGTAATACTAAATTCAAAAGGTGAAATTGTTTTCGCAAAAGTTGTTAAATTTACATCATTTGAAGATGTAAAAAATAGCAAGTTTTATGAAAGTGATGTAATTGGCCAAAAACTATTTGATGAGATTCATTTTTTTGAAGTTTTAGATAATATACATAGCATAATCAATGAGTTTTATTCTAATACAAATGATATATTTATAGAAGAGATTAGATTACTATATACTGTAAAGCAGTTTGATGAAGAACAGATAAAAAAAATAAAAGATCAATTAATGCTTGATGTTTTTTATCATCCAATTTCAATAAATGAAGAGTTATTTGAACTTGTAAAAGATAAACATCAGCATAAAAGTTTTATTGTACCACGAAAAAAGCCAAGTAAAAACAGTTCAAAAATTTGGCTTACAATTTTATCAATAATAGCTGTAGGATTAATTGCTTATTTAACTATTCCCATAAATGACTTATTAAATGAAAATAGAAAAAAAATCCAAGAACAAACTGTTAAAGTAAAAAAGAAGTTTAAACTACCAAATCATATTGAAAAAAACTTAATAGCAAAAAAAAGAGTTCAAGATATATTTGATATTATACCTTTTGATGTAGTTTTAAAAGATTTAGAAATAAGAAAAGATGGTTCTTCATTTCATGCAAACTTTTTAAGTGATGATACATACATAAAAACTATGCAACCACAACTTTTAAAACTTTATAACAAATCTTCTGTTGAATTTGTTGAAAATAAAAATGTAATATATGAGGGAATTGTAGAAAATATTGGGGCTAAACCAATATCTAGTTCTATGAAAATCTATAAAGAAACATATATTATAGATGAGTTTATACCTATTATTAGAGTAACAGAACAATTAAAAACACTATTTCCAAAAAATGCTAAAATTAATTTTAAATCAAGTTTTAAATCTGATGTTGTTACTTTTAATTATTTGATAAATATGACAGTTACTAGCCCAATAGCATTTTATGATATTGTTGATATGTTAAACAATGAGTTATACTCTATTCATATCTCATATCCAATTAATTTTGTAAAAACAGAAGCTGGAATAGAGATGGATTTTATTTTACAATTTCATCAACCAAAATAAATTTAAATTAATTTGCTAGAATTTTTTTATTCTAGCAAACTATTTACCAAATTTTTAGTTCATTATAGATTGAATCTCTTTCAACTGGAGTAAATCCAGAGTTTTTAATCAAATCAACAAACTGCTGAACTTGTACTCCATGAGCACTTTGAGCACCTGCAGCGCTTTGTATTGACTCTTTTTCTATTGTTCCATCTAAATCATTAGCACCAAACTCTTGAGCTATTAAAGCAAGTTTTACTGTTGATGTTGCCCAATAAGCTTTTATATTTGGAATATTATCAAGTAAAATTCTAGCAATTGCATATGTTTTTAGAATCTCTTGTCCTGTAATTGGCTCTTTAACTTTTAAGTAGTTATTTTTAGTTTGAAAAACAAGAGGAATAAAAGCATTAAACCCACCTGTTTCATCTTGTAATTCTCTTAATCTTAATATGTGATCTACTCTATGTTCTCTTGATTCAATATGTCCAAATAACATAGTTGCATTACTTTTCTTTCCACTTTTATGCCAAAGTCTATGAATTTCAAGCCATTGTTGTGAAGTAACTTTTCCACCACAAATTCTTTTTCTTACCTTTTCATCAAATATTTCAGCTCCACCACCTGGCATTGAATCAACACCATGTTCAAGCATTTTATTTATAATATCTTCATAGCTTAGATTATATTCTGTTACTAAAAAGTGAATTTCAGCTGCTGTTAATGCTTTTATATGAATATTTGGGAAATTATCTTTTATCTTTTTAAATACATCTAAATACCATTGTAAACCTGTATTTGGATTATGAGCTGATACTATATGAACTTCTTTAATTCCATTTTTTGATGAATTGTCAACTACATTTAAAATCTCATCATGACTCATAGTGTATGGACTAGGATTTTTCCTACTTGCACTATAAGCACAGAATTGACAAACATCTTTACAGATATTTGTTGGATTTATATGTCTATTTATATTAAAATATGTTTTTTTACCATGTTTTTCTTCTCTTCTTTTATTTGCATAAAAAGCAAGATCAAAAAAATCTAAATCGTAAAGTTTTAATGCATCTTCGTAATTTAATCTTTCATTATTTTCTAATTTTTCTAATATTTTCATTTATACCTACTATTTACAATCAAAATCTTCGTAATATTGATTTGAACTATCTTTATGTAAAAAACCAATACACTCTTGATTTGTTTTATCATTATAAAAAAGGATTTTATAAACTGAACCCTTTCTTCTTGTCTCTTTGTTTTCAACACTTAATTTATTTATTACAGTTACATTACTAATTTGTTTATAACCAAGAGAGTTTAAAATCCCTGTTACTTTTAACTCTTTTAAGTAAGTTAACAATAAAAAGCATATAATAGCAATAAGAGCTAAAATTAAGATTATGATTTTACTTTTTTTTGGTATTTTTCTGACTTCATTTTCCATTTATACACTCTTCTAAATTTTTAAATTTTTGAGTTTCTTGATCATAACAATCAATTGAACCATCTTCTAATTTATAATACCATCCATGTATTTGTAAACTTCCATTATCAACCCTTCTTTTTACATCAGGATATGTTAATAAGTTCTTTAATTGGTAAGTTACAGATATTTTTTCAGTTAGTCTGTAAAGTTTTTCTTTATCATTTGGGTCTTTAATCAAGCTTAATGTTCTCTCTTTTGCTTTTGAACCAAGCTCTAACCACTTTTTAACATGAACAACTTTCTCTTTTTCTAAAGGAATTTCAGTGTATAAACTTTGACAAGCACCACAATGAGAATGACCACAAACTATTATGTGTTTAACTTCTAAAACTGAAACAGCATATTCAATAGCAGCAGCACTACCATGATAATCTTCATCACACTTAAAAGGAGGTACAAAATTACCAACATTCCTTAAAATAAACATATCCCCTGGATTAACATCAAGCATTATATCAGGAGTAACTCTACTATCTGAACATCCAATAAATAAAACTTCAGGTTTTTGACCATCTTTTACTAATTTTTCAACATTCTCTTTTAATTCTGGGAATTTTTTTTCTCTAAATCTTTTATTCCCTTTTATTAACTCTTGCATTTTAGTCTCTTTTTTTTATTATAATTTTGCTGTCTTGTTTTGTTAAAACAGTTATTTGTTCCATATTATCTTCATCATCTCTTCTTGCTTGTTTAGTTTGAACTATATAATCAAGTTTATGACAAGAAACTAAAGTTGTAAAATTTGAAAGCTTTACAATCTCACATTTTTTAGGTTGTATTATATTGTCTTTAGCATAAGTGAAAAGTGTGATAAAACAAAGTAAAACTATTTTTTTCATCTATTCTCCTTTAAAAAGTTACATACAAACTTTAAATTTTTCTCATTAATATCAATTTTTGCAATAAGTCTAATAATTGCACTTTTTACTGTAGGTTGGCGAATCGCACCAACTAAGAAACCATGTTTTTTAAGCTCTTCTTGAATTTCTAAAACTTTTTTATTATCACCTATGTCAATTGGAATAATTAAACTATTTGAGTTTATATTTAATACATCTTTTACAATATTAAGTCTTGCTTTTATAGAAGATTTTAAATTTACTTTATTATTTAAAATATATTTTAAAGATTGTAAAGCTAAGCTAATATCAAATAGTGAGGAAGCTGTTGTGTAAATAATGGCTTTTGCTCTATTTTGTAAATACTCAATTATATGAAAACTTCCTAAAATATAAGCACCATAACTTCCATAAGCTTTTCCAAGAGTTCCCATTTTTATATGATTTTCTTTTGGCTGAATTTTATAATAATCAAAAATACCTAGTAAATTTTCTCCTATTACTCCACTTGAATGAGCCTCATCTACAATAAGTAAAGCTTTTACTTCATCAGCAAAATCAAAAATCTCTTTTGGTGCTAAATCTCCTTGCATAGAGTAAACACCTTCAATTGCTATAATATTTCTGGAGTTTGAAAACTCTTTGAATTTTTGTTTTAAGTCGTCTATATCGTTGTGTTTAAAAGTTATTACTTGGTTTTTATTTAAAAGTTTAGTTGCAAGTATTCCACTTGCATGATATTGTTCATCTATAAAAAGTCTATCTTTTTTTCTAACTAGTGCTTCAATAAGTGAAATATTAGCTAAAAAACCAGAACCAACAGTAATTGCACTTTCAAACTTATTTGCTTTGCAAAGTAGGGTTTCAAACTCTTTATGAATTTTATTGTAGCCATTTACTAATAAAGAAGCTTTTGGTGCTGTGTAGTTTTCTTCTAAAACTCTTTCATAAGCTTTTTGAAAAAGTAGTTTATTTGTAGTAAGACCTAAATAGTCATTTGAAGCTAAATCAATTAGACTTTCATCAAAAATCTCTCTTGTTCTAAAACGATTAGATTTTTTAATAGATTTAAGTTCTTTAGAGTACAAGGCATCTCCTAAAAGTTTTAGTATTATATTTAAAAATATCTAAATTTCACTTAAAATTTTCATGTGCTACTGTTTATTATAGTGCAAGATTATAATAATTTATTTAATTATCTTATATAAATTAACACTTTTTTTTATAATCTAAATAGTGTTAAATTAATAACTTTCTTAAAAAAATCTATTTATTGTAAAAAAAAGAGCATAAATTATTGTTTAATTAAAAATAATACCTTTTTATTACCATTAGATAGTATAATTTTTCAATAAAAGAAAGGATTGAAAATGTTTAAAAATATAAATTTAAAAACAAAACTTACAATTGCAATAGTAAGTGCACTGATTTTTTAGGTACATTAATTACAGTTATATCTGTGAATAAATCAACTAATGCTTTATTAAATGCAGAATTTAATAAATTAAAAGCTTTAAAAACTGCTAAGAAAAAAGAAGTTTCTGATTATTTTATATCTTTAAAATCCCTTTTAATCTCTCTTGCTAATTCTGAAACTACAAAAAAATCTTTTACAGAGTTTGAAAGTGGTTTTTATAAATTAGAAGAAGAGACAACTTTAGATATTAATGAAGTTAAAAATCAATTAAAAAAAGATTTTACTAAAAACTATCTAAATTCTGTAAATTATGATGTCCCAAACTCACAATTTAAAAAACCAATTGAAAACTATTTACCTACATTAAATAGTGCTTTAATTGCTCAGTATATCTTTATAACAGACAATAAAGAGAGTTTGGGTGAAAAGAACTCTTTGGTTTACAATAGTAAATATGATTCTTCTTATATGAGTGCACATAAAAAATATCATGAAAGTTTTGATAAGTTTTTAACAGAATTTGGTTTATATGATATTTTTATGGTGGATTTAAATGGAAATCTAATTTATACAGATTTTAAAGAAAAAGATTTTGCAACAAACTTAAAAATAGGAGTATACAATAATACAGGAATTGCAAAAGTATACAAAAAGGCACTAAATTTAAATAAAAATGAATTAGCTTTTGAAGATTTTGCTCCTTATGAACCAAGTTATAATTTGGCAGCTTCTTTTATTGCAACGCCTATATATATAAATAATGAGAAAAAAGGAGTACTTGTTTTTCAAATGCCAGTTGATAGAATTAATTCAATAATGGCTTTAGAAGGAAAGTATGAAGATGCAGGTTTAGGTGAAAGTGGAGAGATTTATTTAGTTGGTAGTGATTATAAAATGAGAAATAACTCAAGATTTATAAAATCAATTGATGATAAAATAGTACAAGAATTAAATTCTACAATTGGTGTTTGGGAAATAAAAACAACATCAACTAAAGATGCTTTAAATAGTATGGATGATGATAGTACATTTAAAAATATTATTAAAGATTATCGAGGTATTGAAGTTTTAAGTATAGCTAGCAAAATTGATATTTTTTCAACTACATCATGGGCAGTTATAGCAGAAATTGATAAATCAGAAGCTTTAGCACCAGCATATAATCTAAGAAATTTAATTACTATTATATCTATTGTAATAATTATTTTAGTATCAGCTGTTATACTATTTTTTATTAATAAAATAATAGTAAAACCTCTTAAAAATTTTCAAGTATCATTTTTGGGCTTTTTTAAATATTTAAATAAAGAATCTGATGATATTGAAAAATTGAAAATCTTATCAAATGATGAAATTTGAATGATGGCAAAAGAGATAAATAATAATATTGAAAAAGTAAAAGTAGGATTAGAAGAAGAAAAAGCATTAATTAGTGATGCAAGTAGTGTAATAAATATTGTAAACTCAGGTGTATTAACAAGTAGAATAAATCTTAATTCAAATAATCAAGGTCTAAATGAGTTGAAAGATCTTATAAATAGTATGCTTGATAATTTAGAAGGAAATTTTGAAAATATTCTAAGTGTGTTAGGCGAATACTCAAACCATAACTATTTAAATAGTGTTGATAAAAAAGAGTTAAAGGGTGAACTGGCACAATTAATTGAGGGAATAAATAATTTAGGAGATTCAATAACTTCTATGCTTGTAGAAAATAAAAGTAGTGGAGAAAGTTTAAAAAATAGTTCTAATTTACTATTATCAAATGTAGATACTTTAAGTACAAGCGCAAATGAAGCAGCTGCAAGTTTGGAAGAAACAGCAGCCGCATTAGAAGAGATTACAAGTACAGTAATTAATAATTCAAATAGTGTTCAAAAAATGGATGACAATGCAAAAATGTTAACTACTTCTGTAAATGCAGGTGAAGTAATGGCTTTTGAAACAACTAAATCAATGGATGAGATAAATGAGCAAACACAATCAATCGCTCAAGCAATTACAGTAATTGATCAAATAGCATTTCAAACAAATATCTTAAGTTTAAATGCAGCAGTGGAAGCAGCAACAGCAGGCGAAGCTGGAAAAGGTTTTGCAGTAGTAGCAGCAGAAGTGCGAAATCTTGCAAATAGAAGTGCTGAAGCTGCAATGGAGATTAAAAATATAGTTGAAAGTGCAGCACTTAAAGCAAATGAAGATAAAAATATTGCAACAAAAATGATTGAGGGATATAAGTCATTAAATGAAAATATTAATGAAACTATTATCTTAATTAATGAAGTTAATGCTGCTTCAAAAGAGCAAAAAAGTGGAATTGAGCAAATAAATGATGCTGTAACAATGCTTGATCAGCAAACACAAAAAAATGCTTCAATAGCAACACAAACACAAGAGATTGCTATGGAAACGGATGGGGTTGCTAGAAAAATTGTAGAAGAAACAAATGAAAAAGAGTTTAAGGGTAAAAATGGTAGTTAAAAATTAAAAGTATAAAGCTTTGCTTTATACTTAAAAAGTAATATTTTCCAAATGTGTAATTTCTTCATCAACAACAATAATTGCATCTAAAGTATAAGCAGTGTTTAGATTTTTAATTTGTAAATAATAATCAATACTTCTTGTAAGTTTGGAAATTTTACTTTTACTTATATTATTAACAGCAGTTTCATAATCATTTGCTGATTTTACTTCACAAAAATGGTATATACTATTCTTTTTTGCAATAATATCAATTTCACCAAGTTTTTTAGCATAAAAATTTTTTTCAATTATTTTAAAATTTTGTGAAATTAAAAATTCACAAGCTTTGTTTTCAGCTAGATTTCCTTTATTTTTACTCAAAGTTTTGCCTATCATCCACCACCAACAAATTGAAGTAACTCTAATTTGTCTTGATTATTTAAAGTATAACTATTCCATTGATCTTTTTTTACAATTTCCATATTAACAGCAGCTGCCATAACTTTATCTTCAACTTGTAAAGATTTCATTATTTCAATTAGAGTAATATTTTCTTCAAACTCTTTTTTTTCTCCATTAATTATAAGTGTCATTTTAAACCTTTTGATAATTTAAATAAAATTTTAGCTAATTAATCTTTATTGTTAATCAAAAAAAAATGCTAAATAGTTTTCTAATTTGGTCTTTCTACCATATATCCAACACCTCTTACATTTATAATAAAATCTTCTTTTAGAACTTTTTTTACTCTGTTTACTTCTGCTCTAATTGTACCTATATCTATATCTTCATCTTCATATGCATATGTTCTAAACATATCATAATTTACGACTAAACTTCTATTTTTTGCTAATAAAGCGATTATTAAAAGCTGCCTTTTAGGTAAAATATGGGGTTCATTGTTAAAATATAAAGTCATTGTTTCTAAATCAAAACTATAGTAATTAGATAATCTTTTATGTTGTAAGGGAATAACTTTATTTTGTAAAAGTCTATTAATTCTTAGATGCAACTCTTTTAGATGAAAAGGTTTTTTTAAATAGTCATTGCATCCTATATTAAAAGCTTTTGATATATCTTCAATATCTATTAAAGCAGATATATAAATAGTTGGAACTGCTTTTTTCTTTTCATGTAGTACTTCAAGAATAGTAAGTCCATCAATATTTGGAACATTTATATCTAAAATAAGTAAATCAAACTTTTTTTTCTCTACTATTTCAAGACACTCTCGCCCATCTCTTGTAGAAACTATTGCATGACCTACTGATTCTAAATATTGTTTAATCGCATTATTAAGCATAATGTCATCTTCAAGTAGTAAGATTTTCACTAGCTTCTCCTTTAAATGTATATGTAAAACAAGTATTGTTTTTATCTGAGATAACATCAATTTGAATATTCTCTTCTTGACAAACTTTTTTTACTAAGTTTAAACCTAAACCCAAACCTTTTTTAGTTTTTTCTTCTCTATAATACTCTTCAAAAATTTTTTTAGGATCTTGAATCACACAAGAGTGGCTTGATATACTTAATATATAATTATTGTCTTCATTTTTTAAATCAATATAGATATTTTCATTTTCATAAGTATATTTAATTGCATTTGTTAGGTTGTTATCAATAATTCTTTGTAGTTTTGATTCACTAAAAAATATTGGCATTGTTTCTTGATTTGTATTTAAAATAAAATTGGACTTCACTTGCAGTGCAACTTGTGAAAAGAAATCAATTCTGCTTCTAATATAATCAACTAAATCAATTTGAATTTTATTATACACTAATTGGTCTTTTTTTATTAAAAAACTAAGATCATCATAAATAGAAGAGATGTTTTTCATGGCAACTTCGATATTTGAAATATATTCATTTTTACCATTAATCATCTCATAAAGCTCAATATTCCCCATAATTACTGATAAAGGAGTATTTGTTTCATGTATTGCATGCCTTAAAAATTGTCTTTGTGATGCTAAGAGTCTATTTGAATATGCTTTTTGTTTATGTAATTTCTTTGTTTGTACATCATAATCTTGTGAAGATTGTTCTATTAAATGTGCAAGTGCTTTTATTGTTCTTGCATATTTAGTATCACTTTTATTATCAGTCTCTTTAATTTTTATTTTTTCATTATTGATATTTTCACTTAATGCAATGATAGTAAGGGTTTGATTTAAAAGTTCATTATGCCCTTTATTGTGAAAAAATTCTGCATATGTAAAAAATCCACTTGTTGAAGTTATATTTGAAAAAGGTTCAATCTCTACATTTATAAAGTTTGGCATAAATCTTCTTCTTGCCATGCATGAGTATAAAAAAAAGCTTTCTGGTTTAAACTCTTCAAGTAGATTTTTTAACTCATTTATTGGGTTTTGCATAATCATCTCTGCATTTCCAAAACCTAGTTTTACAATATCACCTTCTTTGAAATTTCCAGAAAAACTAAGACTTTTATCTTCGTGTTTTTTCAAAACTGCTCTTGCAGTTTTTAGTGAGCCATTCTCAATAATTAATGGAAACTCAATACCTGTACTTGGAAGCTCTTTTGCAACTTCATGCCCTAAATACTTTGCATAAAAATCTGTTGGTTTCATACCTGAGATACTATAAACTCTATTATCTTTTACTTTATCAATAGTATGTCCAACTCCAATTGTTGACCAGTTAAACCTATAATCATTATATACTTTTAATATTTTTGAATTTAAAGCAACTGCAACAGATCCTCTTTTAAATATTTTTTCATTACAAGAGATATATGTTTGAATAAATTCACTATTATCTCCTGCCATTCCACCACAAATAATAACTTTGTTATTTATAGATTCAATTCCTTTTAAAAACTCTTCTGCATTTGTAATTGTTCCATCTGTGAAAGTAATAAGAAGTTTTGTATCTTCTGATATTAGTTTTCTTGCTAAATCTTGACCATTTTTAAAAGAGTCTTTTATTGTGCTGTAATTGGTTTTAATAGATGTATCTTCAAATATTGAAATGCTTATGATAGTGTTGTTTGTTGTAACTTTGTTTTCAATGATTTCACCATCTGTTGTTGCACCAATACATTTTGCATTTGGTAGGTTTTTTAAAATTTCATTTGTGTAATATTGAAGTTTGGAGTCTCCACAAAATATTTGTACTAAAATATTTTCATATATTTTAAATTTTGAAAAGTTGATTATATTGTTTATATTTTGATTATCAATACTAAAATTATATGTTTTCATAGATAGATTTTAGCATAAAAATAAAAGTTTTTAATAAATCTTTTTAAAAGACATTGCCAAAGAGCCTTTAAATAGGCATTTATAGAACGCTATTTTCTTGCTATTTTAAAGCTAAACTCATGCTATACTTTTCTTGTAGAATTTCCTTTACAAAAAAATTTAAAGGACAAATATGGCATATTCAAAACCAACATTTAAAGAACAATATGAAAATTTTATTGGTGGAGAGTGGGTTGCTCCAAAAAGTGGGGAATATTTTGATAATACTTCACCTGTAGATGGAGAAGTACTTACAAGAATTCCTAGATCAAATGAAGAGGATGTTGAGCTTGCTGTAAGTGCTGCAAAAAAAGCTTTTGAAACTTATAAAAATACTTCAGTTATAGAAAAAAGTACAATGTTAAATAAAGTTGCAGATGCAATTGAAGCAAATTTAGAAAGACTTGCTGTTGCAGAAACTTTAGATAATGGTAAAACAGTTAGAGAAACATTAAATGCAGATCTTCCTTTAGTAGTTGATCACTTTAGATATTTTGCTTCTGTTATTAGAGGTGAATCTGGAAGTGTATCTGATTTAGACCAAGATACTGTATCTCAAGAGATTACTGAACCATATGGAGTTGTTGCACAAATTATTCCATGGAATTTCCCATTATTAATGGCAGCGTGGAAATTAGCACCTGCATTAGCTGCTGGAAATTGTATTGTAATGAAGCCAGCAAGTGCTACACCAATGTCAATTTTATTACTTATGGAAGTAATTCAAGATGTATTACCAAAAGGTGCAATTAATATTATAAATGGTGCAGGTGGAAAAATTGGAAAAGCTCTTTCTACTCATCCAGATGTTAAAAAAGTTGGCTTTACTGGTGAAACTACAACTGGTCAATTAATTATGCAATACGCAACTGAAAATATTATTCCTTCAACATTGGAATTAGGTGGAAAATCACCAAATATTTTCTTTGAATCAATCATGGATGCAGATGATGAATTTTTTGATAAAGCAATTGAAGGTTTAGTTTTATTTGCATTTAATAGTGGTGAAGTTTGTACTTGTCCATCAAGGGCATTAATTCAAGAATCAATTTATGAACCATTTATGAAAAGAGTTCTTGAAAGAGTAGAAAAAATCACTCAAGATAATCCATTAGATCCAAATAATATGATGGGTGCACAAGCTTCTGTTTCTCAAAAAGAGAAAATTTTAGAGTATATTAAAATTGGTAAAGAAGAGGGTGCAGAGTTATTAATTGGTGGTGAAGAGTATAGTAGTAAAACATTCCCTAATGGAAACTATATTAAACCAACAATCTTTAAAGGTCACAATAAAATGAGAATCTTCCAAGAAGAGATTTTTGGACCTGTATTAGCTGTAACTACATTTAAAGATGAAGAGGAAGCTTTAGAGATTGCAAATGATACAGTTTATGGATTGGGGTCAGGTGTTTGGTCAAGAGATGCGCACCAATTACATAAAGCAAGTAGAGGAATTCAAGCTGGTAGAGTTTGGGTAAATTGTTATCATATGTATCCATCACATGCTTCATTTGGTGGATATAAAAAATCAGGTATTGGTAGAGAAACACATATGATGATGTTAAATTCATATAGACATACAAAAAATATCTTAACTTCTTATAGCAAAAACGCAATGGGATTCTTTTAATAGATATTATTCATAGGGGCTTTATCCCTATGAAATAAAGGAGAGATCATGGAAGTAAAAAGAGTTGATGTAACTCCTGAAGCTTGTGAGATTATTGAAAAACTTAAAAAAGAGCATGGAGAACTTGTATTTAATCAAAGTGGTGGATGTTGTGATGGAACAGCACCTATGTGTTATGCAAAAGATGATTTTTATGTTCCAAGTAGAAATGTAAAACTTGGTGAAATTTGTGGGTGTGAATTTTTTATAGATAAAGATCAGTTTGAATACTTTAAACATTCACATATAACTATTGATGTGAAAAAAGAGACAGCTTTTGGTAACTCTTTTTCTTTAGAAATAGATTTAGGTTATCAGTTTTTAACCATATCAAGAATTTTTACAGATGAAGAATATAGAAATTTAGAAGATGCTAAATAGTCTTTATTTTTTTATAAATAAAGACTTAAATCTATCTCCCATACCTGTTGGTTCAATTAGTAACTTAACCTTTTGAACTTCTTTTAAATAAGTCTCATTTGAAACATGCTGCTTTAAAATCTCTAAAAGTTTTGTAATATCAAAATCAATTAATCTATTTGCTTGTGTATTAAAATCAACATTTTCACAACTACTAAATAAATCACTTAAATAGTTAAAATGAACATCATATGTTATATCGCTATTTTTATATAAGGATTTTAAATTTAAATCTTGCTCAAAGATAGGAAAAACTTTGTGGTTTTTATATACTCTACAAGAAAAGTCATTTCTTACAAGTTTATCTCCATAATCAAAAGTTAGAAAATAAAAATCATCTATATTTTTCATAATTGAAGCTACAAAAGTTTTATATTCTAAACAGACTTCGCCTTTTTGTATATTATATCTTTTACAATGGCTTAATATCTTTTCATCTGTACACGTTTCAAATATAATCTTATCTTTTTTTATAAAAGCTTGTTGCAAAGTATTATTTTTTGTATATACTAAGTCACAAGCAAAAGCATCAAAAATCTCATTTGCAACAATAAATGCTTCTTTTAATCTTACTTCCTCAATACTTTGATAAAAGCTTAAGTTTATTTCATCACCAAAACAGTCTTGCAAATACTCTTTTTGTATCTTTTGTAAAGACTCAAATCTTTCAACAATTATAAAATTTAGAGTTTTTAAAAGCTTTGAATCAAGAGTATATATAAACTGTATTATATCAGCAAGTAAATATCCATGATGCGCTCCAATCTCTACAATTGATGTACTTTTGTCTAATTTTTTTTCTTTTATTAAAGATACTATTTTATTTGCTATTGCTCCACCAAAAAAGCTACTTGTAGATACAGAAGTAAAGAAATCTCCTTGCTTTCCTATTTGTTTGTATTTTGCATAATAACCATTTTTTTCATAAAGCCATGAGTTCATATAATCATTGAATTTTTTCATTTTAAGATTTTATCTAAAACTATGTTAGATTGTTTTTATTATCATTAATTAAAGTGTTACTTCAATGTAATAGATTTTAGGTATAATGCTACAAAGAAAACAAATTATTAAAGGAGAAGCCCATGATAAAAAGAACTAAAATTTTAGCAACTTTAGGGCCAGCAAGTGATAGCGTTGAGATAATTGAAGGGCTTATGAAAGCTGGTGCTAATATGTTTAGATTAAACTTTTCACATGGTGATCACAAGTATCACTTACAAACATTGAAAAATATAAAAACAGCTATGAAAAATTTAGATAAAACAGTAGGTATATTACAAGATATTTCTGGACCAAAAGTAAGAATTGGAGATATAAAAGAACCTTTTGAACTTCATCGTGGAGATATAATAACTTTTCTAAAAGAAGATATCTTAGGATATAAAGAGAGTAATAAAAGTTATGTTGTATCTATAAATTATCCAGAATTACTTGATAAAGTAAAAGAGGGTGAATATATTTACTTATATGATGGAACTATTAGAGCTAAAGTTATTGAAACAGGAATTGAGATAAAAGCTAAAGTAGAAAATCATGGAGTTTTAAGTTCAAGAAAAGGTGTGAACTTCCCTAATACTGTAATTGATATTGATGTAATTACGAAAAAAGATGAAGAAGATATAAAATGGGGAGTAGAAAATAAAGTTGATTATTTTGCTATTTCATTTGTACAAAATAAAAATGATATGGAAAATGCTAGAAAACTTCTTGGAAATTATAAAGGAAAATTAATTGCAAAAATTGAAAAATTTGATGCTGTTGAAAATATTGATGAAATCTTAGAAGCAAGTGATGGACTTATGGTTGCAAGGGGAGATTTAGGTATTGAAGTTCCTTATTATGAAGTACCTACAATTCAAAAAAATCTTATTCATAAAGCAAATCTTGCTTGTAAACCAGTAATTACTGCAACACAAATGCTTTTATCAATGACACAAAATGAAAGAGCAACAAGAGCAGAAATTTCTGATGTGGCAAATGCAGTTTTAGATGGAACTGATGTTGTTATGTTAAGTGAAGAGAGTGCAGTTGGAGAAGACCCAATAAATGTTGTAAAAACAATGAAAAATATTATTTCTAAAACAGAAGAGATTTATGCTTTTGATAAACAATCAAAAATGCATTATATTGATGAGTTTGATGTTATACAAGCAACTGTTACAAAGTTAGCTGATGATATAAATGCAAAAGGTATTTTAGCATTAACAAGCTCAGGACAATCTGCTATTAGAATGTCAAGATATAGACCAAAAACTAAAATTTATACTTTTGCACATAAAAAAAGAATATTAAGTTCATTAACTGCTGTATGGGGTATTTATCCAATTGGTACAATTAAAGAGTCTCAAGCTTCTAAAATGTTTCAAAAAATGCTTAAGACACTTGATGAAAAAGGTTTACTTGACAAAACAGGACCTTATGTTGCAACTGTAGGATATCCAGTAGGAACACCAGGAAGCACAAATACGATTAAAATTTTAACACAAAGTGAAATTAAATATTATTTAAGTTTACCAAGTAAAAAATTATAATTTAAACTCTACTTTTTAACCTACCTTGAATTATATTTTAATAAAGGTAGGTTTTAAATCAAAATCTTTATATAAATACAAAAAAATAAAAATTAATAAAAGAGAATGAACTACTTAATTTATCTTAATAAAATATTTTTTATTTCTTTTAAGCCTATAAATGAACCCAAACCAAATAAAATTGAGCCTGAAACTCTTTCTTGAATAACTTGTGCTTTTTTACTTTTATTGATTAAAGAAGCAACTTTACTAGAGAAAATAGCAACTGAAGTATCAATAGGAATTGCAGAAACAACAACTATAATTCCAAAAATAAATAATTGAAATGATACAGAACCAATTTCAGGATTTACAAACTGAGGTAAAAATGCGATAAAAAATAGTGCAGTTTTAGGATTTGTAATTTCTATTAAAACACTTTCATAAAAAATTCTTGAAAGAGGTTTATACTTTGATTTTTTTACTTTTATATCTTCATCACTAGAGTTTGTTCTAAAATATTTTATACCTAAATAAATCAAATAAACAGCACCCAAAAGTTTTACAGCAGTATATAAAGTAGGTGAGTGTTTGAAAATTGTCGCTAAGCCTAGTACTGTTGCAAGAACATGAAAAAGACCTCCTACAGCTAAGCCAATTGCAGCAGCAATTCCTCCAGATACTCCTTGTGAAATTGATCTGGCCATTACATATAAATTTGATGGTCCTGGTGAAATATGCATAATCAATGTAGCTAAAGTAAAAGTAAGAAGTATTTCTATTGATGGCATTTAATAAATCCTTAAATATTAATTTTGTAATTTTATCATATTTTAGTTTTAACACTATTTCTAAATAAATTCTTTGAAAGTTCTAAAAACTTGTGAACAATTTTTTAACTGTTCTTTTTTAATATTATTTTAAATTCTGCACCTTTATAAAATTTATTTTTATACTCAAAAATTTTATTTGTTGCATTTAATTCTCCATTCATATGAGCCACTTGCAAATTCAACCATCATAAACTAGTGAATTTGTAAGACTACCGAACTTCTCAACCAGATCTTTTTAACTTTTAATCATTTTACTGCTTT